>CAIYOV010000072.1 GCA_903927935.1 uncultured Bacteroidota bacterium
ATCCGAATTTTTGCGATGCCAAACCTACGGTAGGTTTGTATGGGGTGTTTGTGTTGGATTGTAATCACGCTTGTCATCCCGAAATCCATCCCTATGAATGGTTGTGGTGGCTTCGCGTTACCGAGGAAGAAAAACGAAACAACAATTTCAATAAAGAATGGATGATTGGCTTTTTTAAAGAAAGCAGCAACCGGTTTATACTCTGGAGTCGTCCACCAAGAGTCGGAACTATTTCCGTTCCGTTCATTTTCAAAACATCGGAAACAAAAAGTTATTTAAAACTGAATCATCTCGTTACCGGAAAGTTTCGCCCATATGGAATTAAACGTATGAAAGGCATACCGGAAAACACTTCTGAATTTAATTTCCGTGACACCACCGTAAACATATCTTTAAACAACAATCAAATTTTCCCTCTTCAAATCCGTACCGATAGAATTATTAAAACTCCTGCACTGCGCTGGTGGCTAAGCGATGTGCAAACGGATGCCGACAACAAATGGGTGTGGGGTTATTTTAATATGATTGTTAGTGTGAAAGACGGCTACACTGCAAGATTGGAAAGCGTTACGATAAAATAACTATTACTTCCTCGGCAGCCAGTTCACTTCTTCTGCTCCCAAATCCTTCGCCATTTTGCGCGAGAGCGTAAACAGATAATCGGAAAGTCTGTTCAGATATTTAATGGCAATTAATTCATTAGCATTTGAAGAAACTTCAGATGTATGAGAATGGTTAAGCGCTACACATAAACGTTCAGCTCTGCGGCAAACGGTACGGGCTAAATGACAATAGGAAACAAACACGTGACCGCCCGGCAAAACAAAATTTCGGAGAGGTTCCAAAACTTCATCCATTTTATCAATGGCTTTTTCCAGCAGTTCAATATCGTTTTCATGCAGGTCAGGTGTTTTTAGCTTGGTGTTTTCGGGGTCTGCAGCAAGCATAGAGCCAAGTGTAAATAACCGGTCTTGAATTTCTTTCAGTAAATATTTCGGAGCATCATCTGTCTGAATATCGCGAAGCAAACCAATCCAGCTATTCAATTCATCTACCGTACCGTAAGTATCAATACGCAATTCACTCTTCAACACTCGTCTTCCGCTAAAGAGAGAAGTTTCACCTATATCGCCTGTTTTGGTATATATTTTCATGATTCAGATAACACTTATCTCGCTTCAAAGTTCATTTGATCTGCACTCATCTTCACAGGTTCGTTCTGCAAATCTGTTTCAATCAATCCATCCCGTAAACGAATAATTCTTCTCGCGTGTTTGGCAATATCTTCTTCATGAGTAACAATGATTACCGTATTTCCCTGCGCGCTGATTCCTTCAATAATTGCCATAATCTCATACGAAGTTTTGGTATCCAGATTTCCCGTGGGCTCATCTGCAAGTATGATACTTGGGTTATTCACCAACGCACGGGCAATAGCTACGCGTTGTCTTTGTCCTCCCGAAAGCTCGTTGGGTTTATGCGTCATGCGGTCTTTCAAACCAACCATATTCATCACCTGTTCTGCACGTTCTGTCCTTTCCTTTTTCCCCATTCCCGCATACACCATCGGCAGAGCAACATTCTCTAAAGCCGTCAGTCTCGGAAGCAAATTGAAGGTTTGAAAAATAAATCCGATTTCCTGGTTGCGCACCCGTGCCAGTTCATCATCTGTCATTTCAGAAACTTCGGTGTTGTTTAGACTGTAAGAACCGGATGTAGGCGAATCCAGACAACCAAGAATATTCATCAAAGTAGACTTACCGGAACCCGAAGGTCCCATTAACGCTACGTATTCGCCTTTATCAATAGAAAGCGAAACATCTTTAAGTGCCGCAATCAGCTGCGAACCCATGATGTATTCTTTCTTAATGTTTTTTATGTCAATTATGCTCATAACCCAAAACCCTAACGGGCTTTTTAAATGTGTATTTGTCCTTAGGCCCCTTTAGGGGATTTAGGGGTTTACTTCCTGATCACCTTCGGTACTTTAAAATAATCACTATCACGCTGCGGAGCATTTTGCAGCGCTTCTTCTTTTGTCACAGTATCGCGTACCACATCTTTGCGGAGCACATTCTTCTCATCAGTCATGTAAATAAGCGGTTCTACTCCGTCAACATTTACTTCCTCAAGCTTCTCCACCAGGTCAAGAATTTTCTGCAAATCTTTTTTGATTCCTTCTTTAGCCTGCTCATCAAACTCAAGCTTCGAAAGTTCTGCCAGTCGGTCTACCAATTCATTATCAATCTTCATCTCTTTAATTATTTTCGGGCGCGCTAAAATAACAGAATCATTCTTTCATGTCTAAACAAATTACAGTAAGCGGAGTTCGTCCTACAGGCAAGCAACACCTCGGAAACTATTTCGGGGCGGTAAAGAATTTTGTCCGGATGCAGGACCTTTTTAATGGTTACTTTTTCGTGGCCGATTATCATTCGCTCACTACCCATCCTAATGCAAACGACCTTCGCGAGAAATCAAAAAATATTGCAGTCGTTTACCTGGCCTGTGGCCTGGACCCTGATAAATGCGCCCTGTATCTGCAAAGCGATGTGCCGCAGATTCCTGAGCTATATCTCATCTTTAACATGATGGCTTACTTGGGCGAACTGGAGCGTGAAGCAACTTTTAAAGAAAAAGTGCGCGAGCAGCCCAACAACGTAAATGCTGGGCTCCTAACCTACCCCGTGCTCATGACGGTAGATATTATCATTCACAAAGCAGCGAAAGTCCCGGTAGGCAAAGACCAACAGCAGCACGTAGAAATGAGCCGCGATTTTGTAAGACGTTTCAACAATTTATATGGCGTGCAGTATTTTCCTGAACCGGAGGCATTTTCGTTTGCCGATAAATTAGTGAACGTGCCGAGCCTGGATGGTGAAGGAAAAATGAGCAAGAGTAAGCCCGATCACACTTGTATTTACCTCGAAGATGAACCGGATGTTATCCGCAAGAAGTTGATGCGCATGGTTACTGATAGCGGACCTAAAGAGCCCAATTCTGCCAAGCCCCTCATCATTCAAAACGTGTTTGATATGATGGAACTGGTTTCCGCAAAAGAAACCATTCAGCATTTCGAAGAAACATATAACAACTGCACCATCCGCTATGGCGATATGAAAAAACAACTCGCAGAAGACATGGTTACCTTCCTCATGCCCATCCGCGAAAAAATTGCAGAACTGAGCGCCAATGAAAAAAAGGTGTATGAAATATTGGGAGACGGAGGTAGCAAAGCACGCGCAAGTGCTTCGCAAACATTAAAAGACGTACGCGAAATTATAGGCATAAAAAGTTTTTAAGCGCGAAACAATTTTTATTTTCGGGCACACACTAATAACAAACATATCATGCTGAACGAAATCAAAGCATGACAACATTTTAAGCAAAGAACCATGGCGAAGAAAAAAGCGGCAAAAAAAGCATCTCCTAAAAAGCAGGCAAAACCACAACCTAAAGCAAAAGCTAAAGTGGCCGTTAAAGCAAAACCGGTGGCTAAAGCAACTCCTAAAAAACAAGCAAAACCGGTAGCTAAACCTGCTGCAAAACAAGTATCAAAACCGCAGCCGAAACAAAGCGGTATAAAACCTAAAAAAGATATTAAACACATTGCCATTGCCGGAAATATCGGTGCCGGTAAAACCACGCTTACTAAAATTCTTTCCAAACATTTTGGATGGCTGCCGCAGTTTGAAGATGTTGAGAATAACCCTTACCTGAATGATTTTTATGAAGACATGCCCCGCTGGTCATTCAACCTGCAAATTTATTTTCTCAATTCGCGCTTTAAACAGATTGTCGAAATTCAGCAGGGAACCGAAGTAGTTATTCAGGATAGAACAATTCACGAAGATGCCGAAATATTTGCTCCCAACCTTCACGGCATGGGTTTAATGACTACCCGCGATTTCGAAAATTACTCCAAACTTTACGAAACCATCAGTGGCTTAATTCGTCCGCCCGATTTATTAATTTACCTAAAAGCTTCGGTGCCTACCCTTGTTAATCAAATTCAAAAGCGCGGCAGAGAATACGAAGACAACCTCCGCCTCGATTACATTCGCAGGCTGAACGAAAATTACGAAAAGTGGATCAGCACTTACAAAGATGGCCGCCTGTTGATAATAGACGTTGATCAGATAAACTTTGCCGATGACGAAGAAGCACAGGGCGAAGTAATCAACAAAGTAAGAGCAGAATTATTTG
>CAIYOV010000073.1 GCA_903927935.1 uncultured Bacteroidota bacterium
CAATCACGCATTGTTGCGATGTCGTCGTATTCGCACTATTTAGCAAACAAAACTGTTTGTTGTTGTCCAAAAACGGGTCAGGGTCCCCCAGGTCCCCCGGGACCCAAAGGTGCAAAGGGAGATGTAGGGGCAACTGGCAGCACGGGTCCTGCAGGCTCAACTGGTGCAAATGGTGCAACGGGCAGCACGGGACCAGCGGGCCCAGCGGGACAGTCCGCGTCGTATTATAAATATTTGGCGGATGCGTCTTCCATCGTACCACCTCCACAATCTGGATACATACAATGGAATTCTGAAAGTCAACCTTCATCCAGCTCTTTGCGTGTTTCAAATTTTGAGAATGATTCACCACCCACCGACATTTCATTGTTTCTAGGTTTAGTGAACGTGGGTGATAAATTGATATTGCAAAACAGAACGAATACAAATGAGTATCAAGTTTGGACGGTTGTTTCTTTGACACAGTTTCAAAATCTACGAAACATAGGTTCATATGTTGAATGGGGGGTATCATTGGAATCATTCACTTATGTTTTTGAACAGAATGACCCAATTATTTTGGTGATTATTAGCAGTGGAACTGGTTCCACGGGTGCAGCTGGTTCCACAGGAGCAACTGGTTCTACGGGTGCCACTGGCTCCACCGGTGCAGATGGCGCAACGGGTGCAGATGGTGCAACTGGAGCGACTGGAGCAACTGGATCAACCGGTTCTACGGGTGCCACTGGCTCCACCGGCGCAGATGGTGCAACCGGTTCTACTGGCTCAACTGGAGCTACGGGCGGCACAGGAGCCACAGGCGTTACAGGTTCAACTGGAGCAACTGGCGGTACAGGTGCAACAGGTTCTACGGGTTCAACAGGAGTTACAGGGGGTACGGGTGCAACCGGTTCTACTGGTTCAACTGGAGCAACTGGCGGCACAGGAGCTACAGGCGTAACCGGTTCGACCGGAGCAACAGGCAGCACAGGAGCCACCGGAACAGGAGCTACCGGTGCTACAGGAGCTACCGGTGCAGACGGAGCCTTGAATGCGTGGGGAATTACCGGTAATACCGGTACTGTTTCTACCACTAATTTTATAGGAACCACCAATAATGTTTCGTTCAGAGTTAAAACCAACAGTGTTGAAAGGGCTGTGTTTGATAGTATCGGTCAGGTTGGTATTGGCATTGGCATGCCTAATACCAAGCTGGATATTTATGGCGATTACGCTTATGAAGTAAGTGGTGCTATTGTAAATGCCTCGGCCACTAATAATAATTACGACCTTATTACCAATAAGTATTCGAGCTACCGCATTACCAGCACTTACGCAAATGACTTTACGTATAGTGGTTTTACGGGCGGATCGAACGGCCGTATAGTTACTCTTCACAATTCTTCTCCTTATAATATTGATATTTTAAATCAAAGCGCATCTTCAACGGCTGCTAATAGAATTATCACAGGGCAGGGTGGGGCTATTACTATTGGGACAGATGCATCACTAACCATGCAGTATAATACCATTGATAACCGCTGGATTGTCATTAGTTCCATGGGCATTCCTGAGGTTAATAACAACTGGAAGCTGACAGGAAATGCAGGAACTGTAGATGGTACTAATTTTATAGGTACCACTGACAATATTCCATTTAATATCAGGGTGAATAACCAAAAAGCCGGAAGAATTGAAGGTGCAGCTTCTAACTCCAATACAGCATTTGGTTACCAAACACTGAATGTAAATGCCGGTGCTTCAAATTCTGCTTTCGGTTATCAATCGTTGACTGTGAACAGCAGCGGTGGCGGCAATACTGGTAATGGTATGTTCACACTCAAGAGCAATACTTCGGGTTCTTACAACACGGGCATAGGCTACGTTTCGCTAAACACTAATACTAACGGATCAAACAACACCGGTTTAGGAAGTCATACCTTATATTCCAATATCACCGGCAGCAAAAATGTGGCTATAGGTTACGGGTCTACTTATTTCAACACCAGCGGAACAGCTAACGTGGCTGCCGGATACTATTCGTTGTATTCGAATACCACCGGAAACAATAACATTGCCCTTGGCGATAGTGCTGCTTACAGCAACACAACCGTTTCGGGTTTGGTGGCAATTGGTAACGCTTCTTTGTCGGTTAGCACTACGGGCATCGCTTTGACTGCGGTTGGCGACTCGACCTTATACAAGAATACATCGGGTAACTATAATTCTGCCTTCGGAAGCAGAGCTTTAAGGAACAGCACCACAGGCGACTACAACGTAGCTAACGGTTATCAGGCTCTTTATTCCAATACCAGCGGAACTATCAATACCGCCATTGGGGCAAATACGCTTTACGCTAACACCACCGGAATATTCAACGCTGCTCTCGGAATGCAGGCACTTTATTCTAATGCCATAGGCAACTATAATACAGCCATCGGAGTGAACGCACTTTATTATAATACCGGAAACGACAATACTGCTGTTGGCGAGGATGCCCTTTATTCTAATGCAGCAGGTGCCGGAAACGTTGCCAGCGGCAGAGCAGCACTATATTCAAACACTTCGGGTAATAGCAATTCTTCTTTTGGCTATCATGCCGGCTACACCAATACCACCGGTGCCAATAATACCTTTGTGGGATATGGTGCTGATGCCACAGCCAATAACCTTACCAACGCTACTGCCATCGGATACAATGCTTCAGTTAGTGCAAACAACTCTTTAATATTAGGCAACGGAGCCAATGTGGGTATAGGAACCAGCGCACCGGGCGCTAAACTTGAAGTAGCCGGACAGGTGAAAATTACGGGAGGAGTACCCGGAGCAGGGAAAGTGCTTACTTCAGATGCTGTTGGTTTAGCCAGCTGGACAACACTTGCTTCGGGTCCTACAGGGGCTACCGGTGCTACGGGCGGTACAGGAGCTACAGGCGGCACCGGTGCAACCGGGGTAACAGGCGGCACAGGTGCTACGGGTTCAACCGGAGCGACAGGCAGTACAGGGGCAACCGGTTCTACCGGTGCAACCGGAGTTACAGGAGCTACCGGTACAGGCGTTACCGGTGCAACCGGACCTACCGGAGCAGGCGGTGGCAATGCCTGGGGATTAACCGGTAATACCGGAACAACTGCTTCAACGGCTGCAATAGGTTCAACGGTAAACAATAACTTTTTGGGAACCACCGATGCGGTGGATTTAGTGGTGGCCACCACTAATCTTGAACGGATGAGAGTTTTGGCAAACGGGCAGGTAAGTGTTGGAAGTGTTCTTCCTAATTCAGGTGAATTGTTTTCTGCTTATACTAGTACAGCCGCTGTAAAAGCGATAGCCGGCTATGCCAATGGTTTGGGTGGTACAGCTATCTATGGTATAGCACAGGGTAATGCTTATGCGGGGAGATTTGAGACCAACTGGTCTGGCGGTACAAGCAGCCAGCCAACGCTGTATGCTGTGAATCAAAATGGAAATGGGCCTTCTGTTTATGCTTCAAATAATTACACAGGCGCAAGTGCAACTTCATCAGCGATATTAGCCAGGACCAGTACTTTAAATATTTCGGACGCGGTTAAAGTTGAGAAATACGGAACCATCGGAATCGGACTTAAACTGAATGTTTTTGATGCTTTAAATGCCAGCACCGGTTTATCTATTATCCATTCGGGAACCGGTATTGTATTGAATGCACAAAATGCGCTGAGCAGTACGGTTCAGCCGGTTGGTTACTTTACACAAAATTCAACCGATGCAACTGTTGGTTCTATTGCTTCCGCAGTTTATGGTGTTTCAAGCAGTATAAGGGGCGGTGTGTTTACAGCCAATAAAGCCAGCAGCACCACTGTGGCACTTTATGCCGAGTTTAACACAACGGGGGCTTACGATGCGATTGGTGTTTATGGTAAAGCCAGTCCTAACGCTGGTAACGGATATGGTGTTTATGGCGAAGGGTTGAAATATGGGGTTTATGCCAACGGTAACATGAGTGCTTCCGGCACCAAAACATTCACTATTGATCACCCCTTAGATCCTGAAAACAAATTCCTGAAACATTTCTCGATGGAATCGCCAGAAGTATTGAATATGTATAGGGGAAATGTGGTATTAGATGCCAATGGCGAAGCTGTTATTCAGTTGCCCGATTATTTCCATGCTATTAATAAAGAGTTCTCGTATGTGCTTACACCAATTGGAGCACCTGCTAACATGTATGTAAAGAAAGAGATTGATGCCAACGGTAAGTTTACGGTGGCAGGTGGTAATGCAGGGATGAAAGTTTCTTGGTATGTATATGCCGACCGGAACGATTTATATCTGCAGAAATATCCTGAGAACCGGGATGTGGAAGTTCCAAAAACTGCTTTTGAAAAGGGCAAATACATTCGTCCGGAGTTGTACAATCAGCCAAAAGAAAAAGGCATCTTCTACCGCGGAGATTACAAAAACAAAGATACCCATCCGGTGATTGAACAGGAACAGGATAAAATTACGGCTCCCGAAAAGCAGTAAAAGAATACTACCCGTGCCCCGGTTTTATACCATAGCACAGGTAAACCAAAAAAGGTTGTACTGAATAAAATTCAGGCTACCTTTTTTGTTGATATTAACCTTGCCCCCGTTAAGCATTTTATTTTCATTTTGCGCGCAGTGAAAACAACCACCGGCAACACAGGTTCCCTTCCCGTAATGGAGCACTTCTATACCATTCAGGGCGAAGGGTACTACCAGGGCAGGGCTGCTTATTTTGTGCGCCTTGGGGGCTGCGATGTGGGCTGCAGCTGGTGCGATGTAAAAGAAAGCTGGGATGCCGCAAAGCATCCGAACATGACGGCAGAAGAGATTGTAACCATGGTGGCTGCCAGCGGCACCAAAATTTGTGTAGTAACAGGAGGGGAGCCGCTGCTTTATAATCTGGATGAACTTACCCGTGCGCTGAAGGCAAAAAATATACGCACCCACATCGAAACTTCGGGGGCCTACCCTGTAAGCGGACAGTGGGACTGGATTTGTGTTTCGCCCAAGCGCTTTAAACTGCCTTTGCCCGACTGCCTGAAAGCGGCACACGAATTGAAAGTAATTGTGGCGCACCGCAACGACCTGCGTTTTGCTGAAGAGAATGCCGCCAAAGTGGGTAAGGATTGTAAGTTGTATCTTCAGCCCGAGTGGGAAGATGCCGAAGATATACTGCCTTTGGTAATTGAGTATGTAAAGAATAACCAGCAATGGGAAATTTCGTTGCAGGTGCACAAGTATTTGAACGTTCCTTAAATTGATGGTGGTATTGGAAATTCTGACTACGTAGTCCATGGTTATAACTTCGTAGTCAGAAGTTCTGACGTGGTAGTCAGCGGTTGTAACTACGAAGTTCATGGTTCTGACGTGGTAGTCGGTGGTTGTAACTTCGAAGTTCATGGTTCTGGCGTGGTAGTCAGTGGTTGTAACTACGAAGTTCATGGTTCTGACGTAGTAGTCAGCAGTTGTAACTACGAAGTTAGAAGTTTGGATGTCGTCACCGAAACTATGGGTAGCCATACCAGGGCTTTTGGTGTCGTCACCGAAACTTTGGGTAGCCATACCAGGACTTCGGGTGTCGTCATCGAAACTTTGGGTAACCATACCAGAACTTTTGGTGTCGTCACGGAAACTTTAAAAGATAGGGATAGAATTAAAAAAGACATAAAAAACAATAAAAAATACATGAATAAACTACCCGGCATCCTTCTCACTCTGATATTTCCTCTTATCGGTTTCGCTCAGGTTACTACCAAAGAAACCGCCAAGGGAAAGGCGTTGGAATACTTTACCATGGGCGATAACGATATTGCCTACCAGCATTTTGCCGCTGCCGACTCGTTTCTGCATTTGGCGGTAAAGGAGAAAGACAACTTTATTGATGCCTGGATTCTGATTGGTCAGCTTAATTCGCAGGGCACTAAAAACTACCCCGAGGCTATCCGCGCTTACGAAAAGGTGAAACTGCTGCAAGCCAATTATCTGGGCGATGTAGATTATAACCTGGGCCTGTGTTATATGAACCTGGGCGATTATACCAAAGCTAAAACGTGTTTTACGGCTTATCTGGCGCTTCCTAAAATTCCGGCCCCATCGCGCATACTGGCCGATAAGATGGTAAAGGATTGCGACTTTGCGGTAGAGGCCATGAAACATCCGGTAGACTTTAAGCCCGTGAACTTAGGCAGCGGAGTAAATACTGCAGCCGATGAAAGCATGCCTTCGCTTACCGTTGACGGCAAGGCGCTTTACTTTACCCGCCACTTTGGCGATGGCATGTATCAGGATGAAGATATTTTTATGAGCCTGAACACCAGTGCGGGTTTTGCGAAGGCAGGCAGCATTGGAGCCGCCATTAACACCGAGCAGTATATTGAAGGGGCACAGAATATTTCGCCCAGCGGCAAGTATCTGTTCTTTACCAGCGTGGGCAGGACCGATGGAACCGGCAGTGCCGATATTTACATCAGCCGCAAAGTAGGCGACCTTTGGGAGCGCGCCAATAACATTGGTTCACCCATCAACACCCCCGGTTACGAAACCCAGCCCTGCATCAGTGCCGATGGAAAAGATTTGTATTACGCAGGCATCCGCGCCACCGGTAAAGGAGGCACCGATATCTGGGTAAGCCATCTGAACGATAACGGCACCTGGGGGCAACCGGTAAGCGTGGGCGATAACATCAACACCATGTTCGATGAGATGCGCCCTTACATTCACCCGGACGGAGGTACGCTTTATTTCAGTTCGCGCGGACATGCGGGCATGGGTAACTTTGATGTGTATGTGAGCAAGCGTCAGGCCGATGGCACCTGGGGCGTACCGGTTAACCTTGGTTACCCCATCAACACAGCGGGCGATGAACTGGGCATTTATGTAACAGCTGATGGCAGTAAAGCCTACTATGCCAGCGAGCAGAAAGACACCAAAGGGCAAATGGATATTTACAGTTTCGATATGCCTGCTAATCTGCGCCCCGGCTTTACCAGCTATGTAAAAGGAATTGTGTTCGATGCCGAAAACCGCGACCCTATTCAGTCCATCATTCAGGTATACGATTTAGAAACCGGTAAACTGTTTACCACTTTCAGCAGCGATAAGATTAACGGCAACTTTCTTTCGTCATTACCTGCCGGTAAAAACTATGCGGTGGAAGTGCTGAAAGACGGCTACCTTTTCTGGAGCCACAATGTTTCGCTAAAAGAAGTAACCGAAGGCGTACCGGTAGAAGTGAACATTCCTTTGCAGCGTATTAAGGTAGGTCAGTCGATGGTGCTCAACAACATTTTCTTCGAAAGCGAGAAATACGATTTGCAAAACGAATCGAATGCCGAACTGGAAGTAGTGGTGAAGATGATGAGTAAGAACCCTTCGCTCAAAATTGAAATTGGCGGACATACGGATAACACCGGCAGCGAAGAAAAGAACCATGTACTTTCCGAGAACCGCGCCAAGAGTGTTTATGACTATCTGGTAAAGAAACAGATTGACGCTACCCGCATTACCTACAAAGGTTATGCATCGTCTAAACCGGTGGCTACCAACGCTACGCCCGAAGGCAAAGCAAAAAACAGAAGAACAGAGTTAGTGGTTACGGGCATTTAAACCCGTATAATTGTGAAAGGTTTGTAAAGCGTTTAGCCTGCTTCTTTTTTTATAGTGCTGATAAGTTAAGTTTGCGCCATCATAAATTCAGGCATGCAAAAAAATAAGGTTTCTTTTTTAGTGGCGGTATTGTTGGCGGTAAGTCTTTTTGTAATTTCTTCCTGCGAGAGCGGTGGCGACCATCATCCCACTATTGCTTTCAAAACCAGTACCACCGTGGTTAGTTATGTTTCGAAAGATACTACGCTTTACCGCGGCACTATTTTTAATGTAGGTATTAACGCCTCCAAAACCGGACCTGATGGTTTGCTTAAGTCTTTTAAAATAACACGCAGTATAAACGGAGGAGCCGACAGCACTTTAGTAGATGCCGAATTGAACACCCGTTTCTTCACACAGTTCTATTCGTATACTGCCGGTGACTCGGGCAATTTAGAGCATTATACTTTTACCGTGGGTAATGCCGAAGGTTTGTATAACAGCATAGCGTTTACCGATACCGTAAATTAATACCGGTGTTGGTGTTGTCGCCAGCATTACTATTTAATCAGTTTCGAAATTGCTTTAAACTCATCGGTGCCGGCCTTATCCAGCAGCATAAACAATATCATTTCAACCGAAGTAATAAACGCACCGGCCTGGCGCATTCTGTCTAAAGCTATTTGTTTGTTCTCTGCCGTACGCGATGAAACCGCATCGGCCACCACATGCACTTCGTAGCCTTGCTTCAGGGCATCAAGCGTGGTCTTCAATACACAGATGTGCGATTCCACTCCGCAAATAATCAGCGATTTTTTATTGGTTAGTTTTAGTTGTTCCGTTACCGGTTCGCTCAGCATACAGCTGAAGCAAACTTTTTCAATCAATGTTTTGTTCTCACCAATCTCCACTTCTTTGCAGGTATTGCCCAATCCTTTCGGGTATTGTTCGGTAATGATGGTTTCCAGACTTAATATCTCGGCCCCGCGTAACAACTTGTTTACGTTGGCAAATATTTTTTCCTGCTCGTAGATAACGGGCATCAGTCTTTCCTGCACATCGATTACTAAAAGTGCTGTCTGTTCTCTTACCGGTATTCCTAAGTTCATGTTATTGCTTTTTAATTTGTTGAACTGTTTACATTGATATTGATCCCTTTCTGAAATCCGTCTTTCCAATAATAGCATTAATGATATAAGGTTTACCGCTGCGCGATAGCGTTTTAGCTTCAACAACAGCTGCTTTAAATGCATCCAGATTATCAACACGCACACCTTCTGCGCCAAAAGCTTTACCGATGTTCTGATAATCGCCATACGAAAGATTCATGGCGCAATCGCTTTTCAATAATTCTAACTGGTCGCGTGCAATCTGGCTCCAGCAGGCATCGTTACCGATAACTGAAATAACCGGAAGGTTATGGCGGACAAACGTATCGTATTCCATTAAACTGTAACCGGCACTGCCGTCACCGTAAATAA
This sequence comes from uncultured Bacteroidota bacterium, assembly GCA_903927935.1. Lineage (GTDB taxonomy): Bacteria > Bacteroidota > Bacteroidia > Chitinophagales > LD1 > Bog-950. Next base: position 9,054 of record CAIYOV010000073.1, read on the forward strand.
TCCATACATCCTTTTCGGGGAACACAAGTTTGGCCCCAAGCGCAAAACCTGCACCTACGCCAAGCGTACCGAAAACTCCCGGGTCGAGCCAACTAAGCGGTTTGCGCGGACGAAGTGTGTAAGCACTGGTTGCTACAAAGTCGCCACCGTCAGCAATAAGAATGGTGTTGTCTTCTAACTCCGGTTCCAGTTCGCGGAAAAGTTTGATGGGGTTAATGCCTTTGTCAACTGCTGCGTTTGCTTGTGCATCAATGCTCACTTCGCGTTTACCATCACGGGCGCGGAGCGATTCGATCCAACCGGTGTAATTGCCCTGGAACTTTTGCGAAAGTGCAATTAAAAAATCCTGCGGGTCGGCAAGAACTGCAACGGTCGGGGTTTTGTTCTTCATCAGGTCTTCCTTACTCCGGTTGATGGAGATAAACTTTCTTCCGCCAATATGGTTGCCATAATCTAAACGGAAATCGTTCGGCACACCGGCAAGAATAATCAGGTCAGATTCTTTGATGGCATCCTTTCGGTGATGGCGCATCTGCAAATTATTTTCCTTGCCGAGCAAGCCTCGTCCCATACCGCTCAGGTAAACAGGTATGCCCAGTTTAGTAACAGCAGCCGCCAGTTCTTCGGCTTTCTTCGGGTTCATCATGGCACCGCTGCCTACCAGCATCACCGGTTTGCTTGCTGCTTTCAGTTTAGAAACCGCTTTGTCAATTTGTGAAGTAGAGTGGGTAGGGTAATCAGCTTTCTCAACCGGATGATCAAAACCGGCTGAATCTTTTCCGGCAAATAAATTCTTTGCGTGGTTGTTGATGTACCATTGGAGAAGACGCTCCTGAAGGTTCTTCGGTGGTTCTTCTTTGCTCTTGGCGCCATACCAGCTGCGCACTAATTCTTCATCGTACAAAGTATCAATAGGGCACTCCACAAACACCGGTCCGGGAATTCCCTCCTGTGCAATGCGGAAAGCTTTTTCTAAAGTAGGAACAATCTCTTTTACCTTGCTGATAGTGGTTGCCCATTTTACATTGGGTTTCATCATCGCCATCTGGTCAATATCCTGCAGCGAACCTCTTCCCTTTAAAATAGTAGCAGCTGCTCCACCCAATAACACCAAGGGTGACTGAGCGCAGTATGCATTCTTCACTGCAGTAATCGTATTCGTCAAACCGGGACCGGCAGTAACCACCGCTACACCGGGCACACCGGTTAAGCGCGAAACGGCATCAGCCGCAAAAACAGAATTCACTTCATGGCGCGTATCAATTACACGAATGCCTATTTTTTGTGCCGAAACAAAAATGGGCGACACGTGACCTCCGCAAAGCGTAAACAGAAATTTAACTCCCTGTTTTTGCAGTACCTTTGCAATTATTTCTCCTCCGTTCATAGTAGTATAATTTGAGGCGTGAATATAGAATAAGTTAAAACTCAAACGCTAAAAGCTAAAAGTGCTATTTGATTTTACTTTTAGCTTTTCACTTTTGCCTTTTATCTTTCGTAAAATATGAAGAGGTTACTTTTTATCTGGTTGTTATTGCAAAGCTGTTGCTTGGCTCAGGTTATTCCGCTCAGCCACGGTCATGCCCATAACGATTACGTTCATACACGTCCGCTTTTTGAAGCATTAGAGAATGGCTTTACCAGTATAGAAATTGATGTTTACCTGCACCAGGGCGAATTGAAAGTTGCTCATTTGCCTTTTGGTTTAGATAAGAAAAAGAATATTCAGCAACTCTACCTCGACCCCATCAAAAAAGTAATTGAACAAAATGGTGGGAATGTCTACAAGGGCTTCGTTACACCGGTTATCTTTATGATTGATTTTAAAACCGGCAGCAGTGAAACTTATAACAGGCTGAAAGAGATTCTGAAAAATTACGAAAGCATGATTACCGTTTACAAAGGCGATTCTGTTATTCATCAGCGCGCTATTAATATTTTAATTACGGGGAACAGCCCGTTAAACCCAGTATTGAAAGAGGATTCTAGTGTTGTTACCATTGATGGTAACATTAACGATATGAACAACACTGCTGTCGACAAAGCCACCACACGTTACAGCAGCGCATGGGAAAATTACTTTTCGTGGACGGGAAACGGAATTATTTCTGCTACAGAAAAAGCAAAGCTCGATTCGCTGGTGGCAAAAGCTCATGAAAAGAAAAAGCAAATCCGCTTTTACCATATTCCGGATAAGCCGAATGTTTGGAGAACATTGTTGGATGCAAAGGTAGATTGGATAAATACCAATAAATTGAACGCGTATAGAATGTTTTATAACAATGACTATATAAAATAAGTCGGTCAACAGAATTAGCAGATGAAACAATATCCGGTTCGGTGCGGTCGTATTTATAAAATAGTAATCGCTATGGTGTTGCCCTCATTCACTGTATTCCCGTTTATATGGCTGATGACGTTGTATGCTCCGCCCGGTGACTGGTTGCAATACTTTATTATTCTCGCTTTTCTTGCCTGCGTTATACTTCTTGCGCTTTGGCTGGTTTTTAAAGTTTACCCGAAAGCCATTCTCAGTATCGATGAAAACGAAATAAGCCTATGTTTTGGCGGAACCGGTTTTCTGCAACCGGATGACTTCAGCGTGAATATGAAAGACATTATCTACATGACACCCAATGAAATTACAGGAAACGAGTACATCTATTTTAAAACTAAAAATCCTCCGCGCAAATTTTATGTTTCTGCGCGTACCTATAATATTCAGGAGATTGTTGAGTTCAATACGGCTATAGCCGAAATACGCGAAACGATTGATGCTGCAAAAGTTGAACTGTGAATGAACTCAGGTGGTAATGCTTTTTAACGCTAAAGGTTAGCTCCTTATGTGTAAAAAAAATATTTTCGTCAACTCACAAGCCAAAACTAACGGATGAAAAAAGTAATACTTTGCCTGATTTTACCGGTTGCGATATTGATAACAGTTAATTCATGCTCAAGTAAGGGCAAGTGTGAAGCAGGTACTGGTGGTAATGTTACTATTGTGGCTTACCCGCAGCATCATACGTTGCCTATAACCAACAAATCTTGGTATGCAGACACGGTGTATGTAAAATTCAATACCCTAAACAATCCGGGAGGAGGCCTTAGCGGTTACGACACTTATGTGGTTGGTGATTCGGGCGAAAATCATGTTCACCTGGAAGGTTTAACTTGCGGTGATTATTACCTGTATGCCGTGGGTTTCGATACCACCATCAGCCAACGGGTAACCGGTGGCATTCCTTTTACTTTTACGCAAACATCAGGTGAAGTGATAGTCAATATTCCTGTTGTTGAATAGTTTAATTATCTTAATCTACCCGTGAGCAAAAAACTGTCTTCTTTCTGTATTGATCGATATGTTGCGGCATTGGCGGTTTTATCTGCCATGCTTTTTATATCTGCCTGTGAGCATGAAAAAATTTTCGATGATGGAGGTTATCCAGCGGCCATTGCACCTATTATAGAAAATAAATGTGCCACTGCAGGTTGCCATAACACGCAAAGCAAGGACGGTGCTGCGGGTCTTGATTTAAGCACCTGGAGCAGAATGATGGAGGGCGACCGGAACGGTGCAGTGGTTATTCCATACTATCATAAACAGAGTACAGTGTTCCTGTTTACCAATACTTACGATGACCTTGGCGTTCACGTATTGCCTACTATGCCTTACAATCAGCCTGTGCTTTCGCGCAGCGAAGTACTGACCCTGCGCGATTGGATAGACAATGGCGCACCCGATAAAAACGGTTTTGTAAAGTTCTCTGATAATCCGCAACGCCATAAAGCTTATGTTACTAATCAGGGTTGTGATTTGGTGGCGGTAATTGATGCTGAATCGAAATTAGTGATGCGCTACATACCGGTAGGTACCGGCCAGGGTGTTGAAGCTCCGCATTACATCAGCGTTTCTGACGATGGTTCGTTCTGGTGTGTATCGTTCCTCGGTGGAACGGTGCTGCAAAAGTATAGCACAGCCGATGACAAATTTCTGGGGCAGGTAGAGATTGGACCCGGAAGCTGGAACACCTTTGCACTTACGCACGATGGCACCAAAGCTTATTGTATTGACTGGAGCGGTTCGGGAAAAGTGGTTTGTGCCGACCTGGTAAATTATACGGTGATTGGCGGTACAGGCGATTTGTTTTATCCGCACGGCTCTGAATTGAGCACTGACGAAAACTTTCTTTACGTAACCGGTCAGACAGGAAATTTTATTTACAAGATTGATGTGAATACCTGGGATGTTCAGCAGATTGCAGTAGACGGAAGCAATACCCCTATCACATCTTCTACATTAGATGTTCACGAAATGACTTTTTCGCCCGATCGTTCTAAATACTTTCTCGCCTGCCAGAAATCGAACGATGTGCGCGTAATAAATGCGGCTAATGACAGTCTGCTGGCCGTATTACCCGTAGGCGTTTATCCACAGGAGTTTGCTATCTCCACCACTATGCCCTACCTATTTGTAACCTGTATGGAAGATGAAGTTACTTTTCCCGGCAAGCGCGGGTCGGTTTATGTAATTGATTATAACACCCTGAGTGTCGTTAAAAGCATTTATACAGGTTGGCAGCCCCACGATATAACCATTGACGAAGGCAGAAGGCTGGTTTACGCCATCAACCGCAATGCCACCACTGGCGGCCCGGCACCTCACCACCTGACCGATTGCGGAGGTCGAAACGGTTATTTTACTTTGATTGATATGAACACTCTTGAACTCGTTCCGGGTTTTAAAAGCGAGCTTTCTGTTGACCCTTATTCTGCTTCGTTCCGGTAGCAAATTGATATTATAAACGAGCCTCTGCCATAAAGGGAGCGGTTCGTTTTGCTTTGCCTTGTTCCGTATTCACTTCGCTGACATCTTTTTTTATTTTTAAGGAAGTAAATTATCCCACGCTCGTCCTCGTTTGTAACTCGAATGCAACAACAAAAGCGTATACAAATCGATACTAAAAAAACCAAACACACGAAGGAAAAGCCTCCCGCTGTATTAGTTTTAACAATTTAATTTCCCCTAACCACCAAATAAGTTGATCTGACTGCAATAACTGTAACCGGTGTACCGCTTGAAATAAAACCTAAATCGGCAACGGAGTCGTGTTGCTCCCCGTTAATTTCAATTTTACCCGCAGGGCGCAGGTTGGTAACGGCAGTTCCGGTGGCACCAATTAAAGCCTGTAGCGATTTATCGTGCACCGAAAACCCATGCGATTTTTTCATTTCGCCCACATCGCTCATGTTCTTAAACAGTTTGGAATGAAATATTTTTTGTCCGAAAGCAAGCAGCAGAATGAGCGGAGTGGCCATGGCCATACTCACCATTAAAAACGCCATCGAAACACTTCCTTTGGGCACAAAGCTGAAATCGAAATTGATATTGCGCACGAGTGCAAGGGTAAGGCCGGTAACGGTACAAATAACACCTATGGTGAGAAAAATACCATGCCCCGGAAACACAAATATTTCGAGAATAATGAGCACAATGCCTATGGCGAAAAGAAGAATCTCCCAGTTTGCGGCAAGGCCCTCCAGATAAAGAGGCGCGAAGTAAAACATGGCTGCGATAATCGACAGAAGGATAGGAAGAAAAGTGCCCGGTGCTTTAAACTCAAAGTAAATCCCCCCAAAAATCAGCAACAAAAGCACACCGCTTACAGCCGGATTCACAAGCCATAAAATAAAAGCCTCCACCCAACTGCTTTCGTGTTTCACTATTATATAAGGTCCACCTTTCAGTTTAGCCAGAATATCTTCGGGTTTCTCTGCCTCGCCATTGCAGTAACCGTATTTAATAGCCTCTTTGGTGCTAAAGGTTACAATCTTTCCTTTTTCCTTTATCGAATCTATCACCAGGTTCTCATCGGTCATGCCTTCGGCAATCGAGGGATTCCGACCGGTTTCTTCGGCAGTGGCGCGCATTTTTTTGCGCATGTAACTTTGATATTTCTCAGGCATTAATTCGCCTTCGCCATTTACCACACTCGCAGCGCCAATGGTAGAACCGGGGGTCATGTAAATACTATCGCAGGCAATAGCAATAAGTGCACCGGCACTGGCCGCGTTGTTGCGCACAAACACCATGGTGGGTATTTTTGTTTTCAAAAGAGCCGTGCGGATGTTATCGCCATCCAGCACCATACCCCCGTATGTGTTCATGTCGATAAGAATGTAATCGGCTTTTTTCAATTCTGCTTCTTTAATGGCAGTTTCGGTCAACCGGCTCATAGCAGGACCAATCTCCTGATGAATTTCGAACTCGTAAACAATTTTTGTTTGTGCCGGTACGTTTACAATACTGCACAACACGAGCAAAAAAGATGTTAGTATGTGGTGACTTAGCTTCATGCTGCAATAATACTGCTAATACCTTTGCGTTAATAAAGTAAAGAGCGATTTATGAAGAAGATTTTGGTAACAGGTTTGTTATTCGCAGTTTTTAGTTTGTGGTTAAACTCTACCTCGCCTATTAATAAACATGTGGTGAAGAAGGGAGAAACGCTGTATAGTATTTCAAAGCAGTATGGGGTTTCAATTGCTGAAATTTCAAGAACAAATAATTTTTCAACTCAATACGGAATAAGAATTGGTCAGCACCTGCTTATTCCAACAAAAAACCAGAAACAACAAACCTTCAAGTATAAACCGGTTTCTGTTCCTAGCACACCGGATACTCCGTGGAGAGAGGAAGATATCCGTCCGCGCACCATGCCGCAAAACGGTAAGTCAAGTGCCATTATTGAGCAAGAGAAGATAATGCCTAAGCCTCAGGAGGTTGTTGAAGGCTCGAAACCGATGGTTGTTACCGATGGGTTAAAAACATCATCCAGCAATGCCGCTGAATATCCGGTTATTTTTAACCAATATTCTTCGCATGGCTATAAAATTAAAAGGAACAAAGGGGCCGCTAATTATCTGGATGAAGCCACTTCAGGCAATCAGAATCTTGCTTTTTACAGCAATGCTGAAATGGGTTCGGTTATTCGGGTGACAAACCTGATGAACCATAAAACAGTTTTTGTAAAGGTGGTAGGTAAAGTTCCCCCAATGGATGCAGGCAACGAAATTACTTTAAAACTAAGCAGCAAAGCCGCCAAAGACCTCGGTGCATTAGATGAGAAATTCCTGGTGGAAGTAGCATCTTTTTCGACAAACTAACATGATAAGAATTTGTTGGTAATTTGGTTTTTAATATGGCAACGAAGTTTATTTTTGTCATCGCTTAAAAACAATACAATGACTACCAATGCAGATTACTTACCTATTTTAATTCAATTTGTTTTTGTAGTTGTGTTTATTGCCGCTATGCTTGCGCTTTCTCATTATGTGGGTCCGCGCAGACATTCAAAGAATAAGGATGCGAATTTTGAATGCGGTATTCCTCAGCACGGCAATGCTCGTATTCCTTTCTCGGTAAAATATTTTCTAGTAGCTATCCTTTTTGTTTTGTTCGATGTGGAAGTAATTTTTCTCTATCCGTGGGCGGTAAACTTCCGTGAGTTGGGAATGGATGGTTTCATGAAAATGATGATGTTCATGGGCTTGCTGTTAATCGGATTTTTTTATGTAATCAAGAAAGGAGCACTGGAGTGGGAGTAATTAATTCGGAATGCTGAATGCGGATTTCAGAATTGTAAATGCAAAGTGATTATGGCAGAAATAGGTAGTAAAACAAATGTTGAACTGAAAGCAAGCGAACACGGATATGACGGTCCGGGATTTCAGTTAACCACTATAGATAAAATTGTTGGTTTAGCACGTTCAAAATCTTTATGGCCACTTCCGTTTGCAACCAGTTGCTGCGGTATTGAGTTTATGGCCACCATGGCCCCTAATTATGATTTGGCGCGTTTTGGTTCCGAGCGTCCTAGTTTTTCTCCCCGTCAGGCCGATATGCTGATGGTTATGGGAACTATCTCAAAAAAAATGGGACCGGTACTTCGTCAGGTATTTGAACAAATGGCAGAACCGCGATGGGTAATTGCAGTGGGTGCGTGTGCTAGTTCGGGAGGTGTGTTCGATACCTATTCTGTGTTGCAGGGTATTGATAAAATTATACCGGTAGATGTTTACGTTCCGGGATGTCCTCCTCGCCCAGAGCAGATTCTGGATGGTGTAATGAAATTGCAGGACCTTGTAAAAACAGAATCTTACAAAAGAAGAGAAACACCGGAATACAAAGCATTGTTAGCTAGTTACGGAATTAACGTGAATTAAAATTGATAGCTGTGGCATTAACTAATCGGGAAATTCAGGAAAAAATTGCTGCTAAATTCGGAGAGTCGGTAAAAGACTTTACTGAACCGTATGGCATGCTCACCTTTGAAGTAGACAGAGATAAAGCAATAGAACTGATGCAGTTTCTTCATGATGATGAAACTCTACGCTTTAATTTCCTGACAACTTTGGGTGGAATTCATTTTCCAGAGAATGATCTTGATAGCCAATTGGGGGTAGTTTATCACATGCACAACTGGGTTGATAATGTCCGCATTCGTTTTAAGGCATTTTTGAACGGGGAGAATCCGGAAATAGAAACTGCAACACGTTTATTCAATTGCGCTAACTGGATGGAGCGTGAGACTTATGATTTTTACGGAATCATTTTTAACGGACACCCTGATTTGAAACGTATTCTGAATATGGATGAAATGGTTTCGTTTCCCATGCGTAAAGAATTTCCATTAGAAGACCAGGGAAGAACAGATAAGGACGATCGTTACTTCGGAAGAATTCCTGTAAATTCAAATTTGAATTGAGATGAGCGAGATAGTTTTAAGAACAATTGAAGAGAAATATGCTGACTTGATTCGTCAGCGCGAGAATGAAGATGGAAGTGAACTTTCTATTCTAAATCTCGGACCAACACATCCCGCCACCCACGGAATTTTTCAGAACGTGCTGCTGATGGATGGAGAAAAGATTGTAGATGCCGAACCAACTATCGGTTACATTCATCGAGCATTTGAAAAAATTGCTGAGAATCGTCCTTTCTATCAAATCACTCCGCTTACCGACCGGATGAATTATTGTTCATCACCAATCAACAATATGGGCTGGTGGTTAACTGTTGAAAAGTTATTGGGTGTTGAAGTTCCTAAACGCGCGCAGTACCTCCGTGTTATTATGATGGAACTTGCCCGTATCACCGACCACTTGATTTGCAATTCGATTCTTGCAGTCGATGCAGGCGCATTCACCGGTTTTCTTTACGTGATGCAATACCGGGAGAAGGTATATGAGATTTATGAAGAATTGTGTGGGGCACGTCTTACGACAAACATGGGACGTATTGGAGGATTAGAAAGAGATTTGAGCGATACCGGTTTCAGAAAGCTTGAAGCTTTTATTAAAGAGTTTCCGGTGGCGTTTAGAGAGTTTGATGCTTTGGTATCGCGCAATAGAATCTTCATTGACCGTTGTGTAAATGTAGGGCCTATATCTGCCGAGAAAGCGTTGAGTTATGGTTTCACCGGTCCAAATCTTCGCGCTGCCGGAGTTGATTATGATATTCGTAAAATGAATCCGTATTCTTCTTATCAGGATTTTGAATTTGATATACCGGTAGGGAAAACAGGAGATACATACGACCGTTACTGCGTTCGTAATGAAGAGATATGGCAAAGCATGCGTATTATTCAGCAAGCGATGGATAAGATGCCCGATGGTCCTTTCCATGCAGATGTTCCTGATTACTACTTGCCACCTAAAGAAGATGTTTACAAAAATATGGAAGCGCTGATCTACCACTTCAAGATTGTGATGGGTGAAGTTCCAGTACCGAAAGGAGAGGTATATCACTCAGTAGAGGGGGGAAATGGTGAACTTGGTTTCTATTTGGTAAGCGATGGAAGCAGGGTTCCTTATCGTCTGCATTTCCGCAGACCTTGTTTTATTTTTTACCAAGCATTTACGGAAATGATTAAAGGCGGTTATCTGAGCGATGCCATTATTATTTTGAGTTCGCTTAATGTGATTGCCGGAGAGTTGGATGCATAAACCTTAAAGGGACTAAAAATACAAACGGAATATGAGTTTAGTTGCAAATAGTAACAAAGAAGTAAAGTTGAGCGAGAAAGCCCTCGCACGTATTGAAGAATTAAAATCACGTTTCCCAGAAGGGAAGAAAAAAAGTTCGTTGCTCACTATCCTTCACGAAGTGCAGGATGAAAATGATAACTGGCTTTCGGTAGAAGCAATGGATAAGGTTGCAGAAGTTCTTTCCATCAAACCAATTGAAGTGTATGAGGTCGTTTCCTTTTATTCCATGTATAATCAGAAACCGGTTGGCAAGTTTATGTTTGAATTTTGCCACACCAGTTGTTGTGTTACCCGCGGATCAGAAGATTTAATTGACTATACTCTGAATAAACTAGGTGTGGAAGAAGGACAGGTAACTGCAGACGGAATGTTCTCTGTTAAAGCCACTGAATGTTTGGGCGCTTGCGGTTATGCTCCCATGTTGCAATTGGGCGATTATTACCACGAATTTCTTACTCCTGATAAAATGGATAAACTGATTGACGATTGCAGAGCCGGTAAGGTGGAACTGCTTTCGAAAGTGTAGGATTGTCTTATTCTTTCCACAAAACTTCACGCGCGGGTATAAGTGTTTGGAATTTCCCATTAATTCTTACATATTTGCGCCCTCTAAAAATAAAGCTATGAGCAAAGTATGTGAATTAACAGGTAAGCGCCCTATGTTCGGGAACTCAGTTTCGCACTCAAATGCGAAAACTAAGCGCAAGTTTTTGCCTAATCTCAAAAAGAAAAAATTCTTCATCCCTGAACTGGATGAGTGGGTTGAATTAAAAGTATCGGTATCTGCTCTTCGCACCATCAATAAAAAAGGTATTTACAATTACCTGAAAGAGTTGAACAAGAAAGGCGAAATCAAATTGAATTAATAACCTCTGAAAACATTGAACAATGGCAAAGAAAAGTAAAGGTAATCGTATACAGGTAATACTTGAGTGCACTGAGCAGCGTGCAGCGGGTGTTCCGGGCACCAGCCGTTATATGACTTACAAAAACCGCAAAGTAACAACTGAGCGTTTAGAGTTGAGAAAATACAACCCGAACATGAAGAAAGTTACATTACATAAAGAAATTAAATAAGAAATAACATGGCAAAAATTTCAAAGAATGCTAGAACAGACCGTGCTACAGTAGCAGGTTCTAAAGATTACGTTAAAGTAATTAAGGCAGTTAAAAGCAAAACCAACAACTATTCTTTTCGTGGTTCTAAGGTTGCCGAGGCCGCAATTCGGCATTCCCCAACGAAAGAGGAAATCATGAACACATCACCGACATCACGGCAGAGGCATCAGTGTCAGTCCCGCTGGTCG
>CAIYOV010000074.1 GCA_903927935.1 uncultured Bacteroidota bacterium
ACTATTTTTTTGCATACCGCTAAACCAATTCCAGTTCCTTCATATTCATTACGGGTATGCAAACGTTGGAATATGACAAATATACGATTGTAGAATTTATCTTCAATACCAATTCCGTTATCCTTAACCGCAAAAACAAAATCATCGCTGCGTTGTTTTACGGAAATTTTTATTTCAGGTTGTCTGCCCGTTGATTTAAATTTGATAGCGTTATCAATTAAATTCTGAAACAGACGAATAAGCTGAAAAGAATCGCCCTGAATTACCGGCATTTGCCCGTAAGTAACAAATGCATGGTTCTCTTGGATACGGGCTCTCAGGTGTGTAACTGCAATTTCAAAACATTATTCAAATCAACCGCACTGAATGGATTTCCTTTGCGGCTAACCCGTGAAAATTGCAATAAATCATTAATTAATGCCTGCATTCTACCCGTTCCTTCCAAAACATAGTTCATAAACTCCCCCACGTGTTCCATGTTTCCTTGTTCAATATTCTTCTGTATTAACTGAACATAACTCAGAATCATTCGAAGTGGTTCCTGCAAATCGTGCGAAGACACGTAGGCAAATTGTTCCAGTTCTTCATTAGAACGAAGCAACTCTTTGGTCTGACTAGCCAGTTCATTCTGGACCGTTTTAGTATCCGTAATATCAGAGCAACTTCCCATATAGCCTACAAAATTTCCATCCTGTAAAAAACGGGGAGTGCCAATTTCAAGAATAGAACGGTATTCTCCATCTTTTCTAAGCAGGCGGTATTCTATCGAATATCTTTGCTTGACGCTAATTATATATTTCAAGCTATCAAATATATTAAGGTCATCAGGATGCACCCCTTTCAACCAACCGGCACCGATTTCTTCTTCAATTTTTTTACCTGTAAAGTCTAACCATGTATTGTTGAAGTAATAACGAAGGTTATTCGGGTCAGTCATCCAAATCATTACCTGTGAAACATCGGCCAGTACACTGAATCTTGTTTCACTTTCTTTTAGCAATGCTTTAAGTTGCTCTATGGTAGGATTATCAGGAATTGGTAAGGAACTTATCAAAATATCACGTTCTTAATTATGAAAATACGAATACTTGGCAAAACAAAAACGGCTCCGGTATTAACCGCAGCCGTAGAAAAAATAAACAAGCTATTGATCTATTTTATTGGAGTTACTTTTTCTATCATGATTCCATTGGATGAAACTGAAAGAGTAGGATTGCTTTGTGAAGGCAATTGGTTAAAATAATCTTTGTAGGTGTTTCCCAGAATAGTGTAACCACCTGTGTTCAAATCGTAGAAAATATTGTTCATCATATTAATGTTATTGCCTGAACCTGTATTCTTATAATATGCCTGTGTTGCAGTTTGCTGACCGTTGATAGTCAACTTAACACGGTTGAAGTTCAACACCTGATTGTCGGAGTTACCTGAAAAATACATTCCGTAAGTTTCATCGGTTCCGCCAACTGCTATTGAGTTGTTGGTGATTTGACCAAGATTAGTTCCTTGTGCCGAACAGTTGTTCATCGCTAATCCGTAAGCACCGTTTGCAGCGTTTACAATATTGTTACTGATAATTACATTGTTGGCAGCGTTATCTAAGTTGATGGCTTTGAATGATGCGTAAGTTGAAAGAGTGCTTACAACGTTATTGGTGATAACCGGAGCATCTTCGTTAGTAAGAGCTAATCCGGACTCGTATTGATTAAAGAAGAGCGTACCGGTAATAGATGTTTTAGTATCCATTGATTCAGCACTGATACCCCCTTTTGAAATTCCAGAACTTCCGTTATTTATTTCGCAATCTTCAAAAGCTATATCATTTTTAGCAGCAGTTGGTGTAAAATAAACAGTAGAGTTGTTGGTTCCAGTTCTGGCTACTTCTACCCCATCAAAAACAACACCTTTAAAGTGAAGGTTGCTTGATTTACCATCTACCCGCATACAGTTACCGTAAGTAGAGGTTTTATGGTCAATCGTAATGTTTTCAAAAGAAACATACGAAACACCGTTTAATACAACCGTTGCATCACCAGTAGAATAGCTGATAACCGCTTCAGTGTTATTGCCTGATTTAGATTCAAAAGTCACAGTATTTAACACTGAAGCTCCCTGAATACTTGAAAGAATGACTCTTTCATTATAGTTGCCGTCCTCTATAAGAAAGGTTACTGGACCTGATACACCACCGCAGGTAAGGGCGTTGGTTGCATCCATAATGGTTGTAAAGTCAGCATTCTCACCTTTCCCGATTGTAAATTGACCGGAAAGTGCAGGGCAGTCACCCGCAAAAGAATTAAGCGAGAGAGCTATGATTGCAAGAGTTGTTGTTAGCTTGTTCATGATGTTTTTTTCTTTTTATAATAACAATGTAATGTTCTTTTAAAGTTTTGTCAAGGGGTTATCTGAAAAAGTTTCATTTTCCTCTAAAACAAAATACAAATTGTTGGTTTTCAGTTCTAAAAAATCGTGTCCTTATGCCAAAAGTAGGATTATTGAATAAAAAATCAAATGTTTTTTAGACAATAATTACTGCAAATTGATGTGAAATGCTGCGCTTATATTTCGGTAATTTCACTTAGTTTGAATATTTTTATCAACATTGCCTTTCATAAACACCGTGGAAATTACCTGTCCATATCCATGTTCTGCTGAGGCAGAATGTAAAACGCTTAACGATTTCTCTTTTACTGTTTTCGATACAATCGAAAATTTGGGTGAGTTGCAATGGAATAAACACATCCCACAAACCAATGTTTTAATGCAACATGAAAGCCTGAAACTTATTCAGACTACTCACAGTAATAAAATGCAATTCCGGTACGTGCTGGTCACGAAAAACGATGTTACAGTCGGGGTTCTTTACTTTCAAGTAGTCATGTTTCATGCTAACCAGCTTATCAATTATTTTCCTGAAGTAAGGAAAGGAAATGTGGTAATGAAAGCGGCAAAAACCGTTACTAAAAATTTGCTTGATCTCATTAATGTAAAGTTGCTTGTAAGTGGCAATGTTTTTATGACGGGTGAAAATGGATTTTACTTTTCGAGTGAAGTAGATAAAGCCACCCGTGCAAAAATTATCCGCAAAATAGTTCGTGAGGTAGTAAAGAGTGATGGTAGCATTAAGGCCGTTTTAATTTCAGATTTGTATGAGCCTAAAACCGAATTCGATACTGATTTTGAAAAACGCGGGTATCATGAAATAACAGTGGAAAGCGATATGAGTATTAAGCTAATGCTCGAGTGGAAAAGCTTTGATGATTATATGAATTCGCTTTCCTCAAAATATCGTGTTCGCGCTAAAAAAGTATTGTCGCTTTGTAATGAGGCAGGAGTAACTATGAAAAACCTCAGTGCTGATGAAGTTGCCCTGCACGAAAACAAACTGTATGAATTGTATGAACAGGTAATGGGTAATGCCGATTTTAAACTTGCAGAGTTGAGCAAAGATTTTTTCCGCACACAAAAACAGCAACAACCCGATAACTATCGCATTCATGCTTATTTCAGAAATGAAGAACTGATTGGATTCATTTCTTCTTTTTGTTTTGGCAAGAGAATGGAGGTGCATTATACCGGCATGAACCATGATATATGTAAACCCATCCACTTATATCAGCACATGATGTATGATATGCTGAAAACGGGCATTGAAAATAAAGTTGAGCAATTGCATTTTGGAAGAACTGCACCCGAAATTAAAAGCACCATTGGTGCGGTTCCTTCACCAATGTATGGTTATGTGAAACACTTCAACCCTATCTTCAACTTTTTGTTTGTCCGTAATTATACGGCTAACCTTAAACCAAAAGAATACACTTTCCGGCATCCGTTTAAAGGATAAATTCTATTTCAATTTCTTCCTCACCATCTTCGGGTCGAAGATGCTGTTTACATATAAGTAGTTTCTAAACACCAAAGCGGTGGCGGCTGCGCTTACCTGTTTGCCATCATCAAAATATTCAACGGTTCTGGTTTTTGTTGCGGGGTTAATCCGGTAAACGGTTGTTGGAGAAAGATCCTTGGCATCTTTATAATGTTTCAGAAATTTCAGAAAACGAAGATGACATGCCACTAATAAATCGTCACCGTCAAAACGCAGGTTGTCGGCTCCATAGGCTTTGCCAATTACTTCGCGGTTCAGCATTTTGCCGGCTATAAAGTCGAACTGCCACACTTTGTTTTGAATGGTGCTGGCTAAGTAAACTTTTCCGTTCTTGTTGGTAATGCCGTTGGTGAAACAATATTTCTCTGAAGCCACAGAACATTTAATTCCATCCCAGAAAATGATTTGGGCTTTCTTAAGTTTGAAAAGAATTTCGGCAGCGTTGCCCGGTTTCTTAGCATCGTTGCTTACTAATAAAGTGCCATCAGCAAAACCGGTTACGGCATTTGGCGAAGAAATAAGCGGGTCAACAATTTTGTTTTGAAAAACCATTTCGTCTTTTAAAACGCGGTAGCGCAAAACAGAGTTGATGTGCTGTCCGTGTTCGTGGTTTACCACCAGCAGAATTAAATCGTTATCTACTTTTACTAAATCGATACCGTGCGGGTTGAAAGATAAATTTGCAGGTTCGTTGCTGCGTTTTAAAATTTTATGCGCACCGGTTTGGGTGTAGTAAACATAAATTTCTCCGTATTGCTTTTCGCTTTTTCTGCGGGCGCTGCACGACAGCAACAGGCGCGGCTGTTCAGTAATAGAATCTACCACCATATCTTCGGGGCCAATGCCCACGGAGATAACTTCATCTTTGGTCTGATAGCTTTTAGGAAGCGTAACACAGGAAGCGATGGTTGTGAGAAAAACCGCTGCTACAAAATATTGAATCATGCTTTGTAAATTGATGATGTGAAGTAAACATCTTTCTTTGCAAATAATATTTCAAAACAAAATTTCATGCGCGCAATTACCCTTGTGTTTTCTTTTTCCCTTTGTCTTTTTAATTGCGTCTGCTTCTGCCAAATCAAAACTGCCAACATTACCATTGCCCGCGATAGTTTTGGTGTGCCGCATATTTACGGACATACGGATGCCGAAGCCGCTTACGGTTTAGCCTGGGCACATAGCGAAGATGATTTTAAAAGCATTCAGCAAAATCTTTTAGCGGCTAAAGGAATGTTGGGCGAAGGAATGGGCAAAGAAGGTTTATTGTTCGACTACGGGCTGAAATTTTTCGGCATCGATACTTTAGTTGACAACAATTACGAGCGCGTACTTTCTAACAATTTCAAAAAGGTTTTGGAAGGCTATATACAGGGTATAAATGATTATGCTGCTAAACATCCTGAGGAAGTTCTGCTTAAAAAATCTCTGCCCTTTACAACCAGAGATATGATTAAAGGCTCTACGCTTACGCTCACTTTGTTTGCCGGTGCAGGTATGGCATTAAAATCAATAAAGGAAAATCACATTGAGCTATTGCATCAGCCTAACGAAGTCGGCTCTAACTCCATGGCTATTGCTCCATTGCGCACTGATGACGGAAAAGCATGGCTGCTGGTCAATTCACATCAACCTATTGAAGGAAGGTTTGCCTGGTATGAAGCACACATTAAAAGCGATGAGGGCTGGGATATTATAGGAGGATTGTTTCCGGGTGGAACCACCATTTTTGTTGGCAGCAATAAAAATCTGGGCTGGGCGCACACTACCAATTACCACACTTTTGGTGACATCTATAAACTAAAACACAAGGGCAACAAATATTTGTATGATGGCGAATGGAAAATATTTCAAACAAAAACTGCTCACCTAAAATTAAAATTAGGTGGAATTAAAATTGGCGTTGCAAAGAAAATTCGCAGCTGCGAATATGGACCGGTGTTTCAAAGTTCGCACGGGTGGTATGCTGTTCGTTTTCCGGGAGCTATGGATTTGCGCGCTACCGAACAGTGGTTCCGCATGAACAAGGCGAATAACTTTAAAGAGTTTGAAACTGCGTTGAAAATGGAAGCCATTCCGCTCTTCAATATTATGTATGCTGATGTAGATGGAAATATTTTTTACCAAAGCGGATGCCAGGTGCCTTTGCGCGATTCCACATTGAACTGGCATTTGCCAATTACCGCCAATACATCTAACTATAAATGGAACCGGTTAGTTCCGTATGAACGCAAGCCGCGGTTACTGAATCCAACGTGCGGTTATCTGTATAGTTGCAATCAAACACCGTATGCTGTAAGCGGAAAAGATTGTGCGTGGAAAGAAAGTTGGGTGGGTATTCAGCAATTTAATTACAACCGCGGAGAACGGTTTGGTGAGTTGCTGGCTGAAGTGAAAGACAAATTCTCGTGGACAGATTTTCTTCGAATAAAATTTGACAAAAGCTATTCGAAGAATGCGAGCTATGCCCGAAATTTTAAAACAGCTTTTGAGCTGGATGAAAAAAAATATATCGACATAGCTGATGTAATAAGGAAACTAAAGACATGGAACTGCACCGGTGATGCAGAAAATAAGAATGCTGCCGTTGCTATGATAATGCAGGAGCGGCTGCAGAAGAAATGGAAAGTTCCTTTTGCCTTTTTAATGATTAAAAAAGAGCCGCTGCACGAAAACGATTTGGTGAGTGCCCTGCGCTACACCAAAAAATTTATGCTCGATAAATATGGAACCGTTGATTTGCCGCTTGGCGATGTGCAGCGCATGATTCGCGGCAAGGTAAGTTTACCCGCAAGCGGTTTGCGCGAAGTGCCCCGCGCTGCCGACCCTAAATTGTTTGATAAGACCAACGGCATCTGGCGCGTTACCGGTGGCGATGGTTATATTCAAATGAATAAATATTCGAAGAGCGGAGTGGAAATAAACTCGGTGAATGCCTATGGTGCCAGCGCCCACACCGAAAGCAAACATTATACCGACCAGATGGAAATGTTCAGGCGCGAACAGTTTAAGACTATGACTTTTAACTGGCAGCAAATTATACGAAAGGCTGAAAGGGTTTATAAGCCCGGAGAATAACCGTCTTTGATAGCTTTTAGGAAAGGCGGTGGTGATAAGGAAAACCGCTGCTACAAAATATCAAATCATACTTTGGAAATTGCTGGTGTGAAATAAACATCTTTCTTGTCAAAACAAAGATTAGTTGC
>CAIYOV010000075.1 GCA_903927935.1 uncultured Bacteroidota bacterium
GGCTTGTATGCTATTTTCGGTAACCTGGCATATTTATTTTTTGTGATAAAAGGAAACCTGAAGCTATTAGGAGGAACAGTGGCTCACTTTGGTTTTGGAGTTTTTCTGTTAGGCGTTTTGATTTCGCAAGGAAAGAAAGAAGTTATATCACTCAACAAATCGGGAGTCAATTTTGGACAGCAGTTTAAGGATAATGAGAAGATGGAAAATATTCTTCTGCTCAAAGATTCCATGCTGGTGATGAATGAGTATGAAGTGACTTACACCGGAACCAAAGAGGAAAAGCCTAATCATTATTATTTTGTAAAATATGTAAGAAAGGACTCATCAACCGGAAAGGTGGTTGAAGAATTTACTCTTTCACCAAATGCGCAGCTGAATCCGAAAATGGGTATGATTGCCAACCCCGATACAAAACATTATCTGAACAAAGACATTTTTACTCACGTATCCTCTGTTCCAGATAACACGAATCTTAAAGATACCACCATCACTGTTCAGGTTGCTGTGAACGATTCTTTCTTTACACGAACTTCTTTTCTCAGAATAGCATCACTTAATCCGAACCCAACCTTGCCTGTTGATTTTGACAAGACGGATAAACTGGTGGTAGGAGTGAACATTATTGCTAAAGACGAAAACAATAAACCATACTTAGCCCAGCCGGTATTTGTAATTGACATGGCCGATGGAAATGCCGTTAGTTCAATTGCCGCAGAAGTAAAAGAACTGGGGCTGACAATTGATGTAACCCGAATAGATCCTGAAACAAAGAAACTCGGACTCTCCATCCGCGAAACCGAAAAGCCGCTTGACTTTATCATCATGAAAGCGATTGTGTTTCCTTATATCAATCTGGTGTGGCTTGGCGGTATTATTGCCTTTCTGGGTGCGCTCATCAGTATGTGGCGCAGAGCGAAAGAACTTAAGATTTCATAGCCTGTATCCTACAAGAAAACTTCTGTTCAATACATTACTGTAAAAGCAAGGTTAAGCTGATGCTATGCTAAATTAGCTTGTCTAAAACCAAAGCTTATGTTTGAATACACCAAAATGAAAGCTGAACTGGAGGAGTTCAAATGCCCCGTTCATAAAAAATCGGCTATCGTAACTTTTGAAACCGGTAAAATGGAGGTTGACAGCTATTGCTGCGAAAATCACAAAGCACTGCTGGATGAAAACCTGACAGACGTTTCGCAAAGAAACATTGCCGATATAATTGCTGAAGTGTTTTAACTAAACTAAGTTCTAAAGAAAAAGCCATCGCTCAAAGCGATGGCTTTTTTTATTTTAAACAGAAAGAGTTACCCTAATACAGCTACCATTCCTCCTAATAACAATGTTCCGCCAAAGCCAGTAGCTCCGTAAAGAGCGAAGTTAAAGTTGGCTTCGTGTTGTAACAGAAATAGGGTGATAAGAAAACCAAATATGCAAAGGAAAGCGCCTACGGCAACCATAAAAATTCCTATTCTTCTGCGTTTTGCCAGTTCCGGAGTTTCAGTATTAGTAACTGTAGTATGAGTTTCGTCAGCCTTAAAATCATTTAATTGTGTTTCCATGACCTTTTGTTTGTATCATTAAAAGAAAGACATTTTCTTTAAATTACAAAATACACTTTCAGCTACTCTTTTATCTTCACGCCTTCAAATCTAAAACAAACGAGTATGTCACAGATTGCCACTATCGAAAAAAGAGAGAACGGAGTAGCCATTGTTTGGCTGGACCAGCAGAACGAAAAGATTAATAAAGTATCGCTGGATTTTGTGGAAGGTATTGATAAACTGTTTCAGGAACTGGAAAATGACCCTGCGGTTAAAGCTGCGGTAATCATGAGCCGGAAGAAAGACTGGATTGCCGGTGCTGACATTGACATGTTCGGCAAGGTGAAACAGAAAGGCGACTTTATTCAGTTTACGCGAAACGGTCATGCCTCGCTCAATAAATTGGAGAAAGGAAAGAAACCGGTAGTTGCTGCTATTAACGGTGCCTGCCTTGGTGCAGGAACAGAGATTGCTTTGGCGTGCCATGGCAGAATTGTTTCGGATGATAAGAGCACACACTTTGCATTGCCCGAAGTAATGCTCGGTCTGTTGCCCGGTGGTGGCGGAACACAACGTCTTCCGCGATTGATTGGAATAGGCAAGGCACTCGACATGATGCTGACCGGTAAGAAGATTTACGGACGTAAAGCAAAGAGCATAGGGCTTGCCGATAAAATAACCAATAAAGAAAGCTTGCTGAACGCTGCCATTGATTTCGCTTTGCAGTTAGCGAACAAACCAATGGTTCGTGAGGACAAACGCACGTTTGCAGAGAAACTTTTAGAGAGCAATCCGCTTACACGCAGAATAATTTACAGCAAGGCCAAAGAGATGGTGATGAAACAAACACAGGGCAATTACCCTGCACCACTTCGCATTCTTGAATGTGTAGAGGCAGGCATGGAGCACGGCATAGAAGCCGGTCTGGATGCCGAAGCCACCAAGTTTGAAGAACTGATACTGACCAACGAGAGCCGTCAGCTGATTCGTATTTTCTTTAACATGACGGAGAAGAAGAAGAACCCGTATCCGGCAGATAAAATAAGGTCTACCGATAACATTGCCATGGTGGGTGCGGGCTTTATGGGTGCCGGTATTGCGCAGGTGAGCGCGGTAGACGGCATTAACGTAATGCTGAAAGATATTAAAGAAGAAACTTTACAGCAGGCCAAGCAGACCATCTGGGCCGACTTATACAAAAAGGTTAAGCGCAAAAACATGACGCAGCCCGAGGCGGAAGAAATTGTGAACCGGGTGCAGAGCAAACTCGATTACAAAGGCTTTGACCGGGTGAGCATAATTATTGAAGCGGTGTTTGAAGAAATAAAACTGAAGCAGCGCATTGTGGCCGACTGCGAAGCCGCTACCGGACCCGATACTATTTTTGCCAGCAACACTTCGGCCCTTCCCATCTCTCACGTGGCAGAGAAAGCGGCACGACCCGAGAACATTATTGGTATGCACTATTTCAGCCCGGTGCCTAAAATGCCTCTTTTGGAAATTATCAAAACACCTAAGACAGCCGACTGGGTTACGGCTACCTGTTTTGAGCTTGGCATACGCCAGGGTAAAACCTGCATTGTGGTAAACGATGGTCCCGGCTTTTACACCACGCGTATACTCGCGCCTTACATGAACGAATGTTTTTTGCTGATTGAAGAAGGCTGCGAAGCAGGCTTGATTGACAAGGCGATGAAGCAGTGGGGCTTCCCGGTTGGACCGGTTACCTTGCAGGACGAAGTAGGAATTGATGTAGGTGCCCACATTATGACCGGTGAGTTTGCCGAGATGGCGAAGAAACGCGAAGGTGCGCGTAGCAACGATGCGATATTGAAAATGTTTAAGGACGGCTACCACGGCAAAAAGAACAAGCGCGGTATGTATAAGTATGACGAGAAAGGAAAGAAGCGCGGCATTAACGAAGATATTTACAAATACTTTGGCAGCCCCAAGCGCAAGGAGTTTACCATAGAAACCATACAGAACCGCATGGGCATGATGATGCTGAACGAGTGTTTACACTGCTTAGAAGAAAAGATTTTAGAAAGCCCTACCGATGGCGATGTAGGTGCAATCTTTGGTCTCGGCTTTCCTCCGTTTACCGGTGGACCTTTCCGCTTTATTGATACCATGGGTGCCGATAAGGTGCTGGCATTAATGAATGACCTTACCGCCAAGTATGGCGCGCGCTTTAAGCCTGCGCAGATATTAAAAGATTATGCAGCGAGAGGAGAGAAGTTTCATAGTAACTAAATAGTTGTTGTTGATAATGTCGATAACGGCAAAAAACGACTAAATTTTATTCTAAATATCAGGCTTGTTTTTTGCGCTCTGAATATAGAGCCAATCTGCATTTCCAATATCAGAATGACCCAAATATTGAATGTTGAACTTTTGCTCTAAGCTATCTCTCGTTCTGTTGTCAAAAATCATTACAGTATCATTTAGAACCACCTCACCAGGGCCAAGAAATTTTGCATTTATCCCGCACTCTTTGAATTCACGGGCATAACATTTTACAATTTGAGAATGTGAGTCATAACCATCCGGTACATCAATAACAAAAACAAATTTCTGTCCGTTAGCATTCACTTTGCCCCTAACAGCATTTTGAAAGTATTTGCAGGAATTTGTGAATTCTTTTTCCCACGAATTTCCCTGCGGTAAATAAACAGTATAAAATAAATAATCCAAAAACAATGACAGTTGAGAATCATAATCAATTACCATGGGAAGTGGATGTTGCTATA
>CAIYOV010000076.1 GCA_903927935.1 uncultured Bacteroidota bacterium
TCCGTTGCAATTGATCATTCCGGTAGGACACATGCAATTACCTGCAACACAAACTGCACCGGTCGGGCACGGGTTGCCACACTGCCCGCAATCGGTTATGCTGGTAGCTAAATCTACACAATGGCCGTTGCAATTAATCATGCCGGTAGGGCAGGCGCAAACCCCCGAGATACATACTGCACCGGTCGGGCACGGGTTACCGCATTGCCCGCAATTATTGGTATCGGTAGCTAAATCAACACACCCGGTTGAGCACATAACCTGTCCGGTTGGGCACTGCGCATTTGCTGTAAATGTTATTGCCAGTAATATACAGAGGGTAAAAAATTTATTTATCATATAGTTTAGTTTCACGTCAAACGTAATTCATTTTTAATTATTATGAATCATAATACCGGCTATAGTTTGCAAAAGAAAACCGGCAGCACTAAGTCTGTAGCCATTTAATTAAGGTGGCTAAGGCTTCGCCTGTATTGGAATAAGATGTGTGTATGCTTCTTTTGCCGATATAGGTGTTAATAGCAACAAAGAACTTCGGGTGCATAAGGGCACTGCGGCTAATAAAAGTTATCGAAAGGTATCTTTAATCTCTTTCGCCATTTCGAATGTATTCTCTCCAATAAACTTTAATCTACCCGAAAGGGCTTGCTTCAATTCCGCGTAATTGTGGTGATAAAATGCAGACAAAGCACATACTTGTTTGCCGTCTTTTATTATGTATAAATATTCATAGGTGGTTCCGTACATCACCGGCAGCAGGGTGGTCGTGTAGCCATCTAATTGCCGGCTGTCAAATTTTTGTTCAGGTCCAAGTCCATAAAAAGAGCTAATGGAGATAAGGTTACTATCAACGCGCACCACTATTAGCTTTTTCCTGATTTCAACGGTTAACCAAAAAGCTACCAGCAAAAAGAAAAGTAAAACGAAAGTCACTGCCGCGTATATGCCTGTAGTGATGGTTCCGTCATTAGGCATAAAAAACAGCAGATAGCCCAAAACAGAAAAGGCGGCTATAAGTATAACTAATAACAAAAGCGGTAGTGCCGCCCGGTATTGAAATTTCGACTTGATCATAGGCTATAGTTAGTGGGGGTAATAAAAGTATCTTTTTATCAGGACTTAGTTTGGTTGTATCTTTTTGCTTCGTATTGCTTTTTAAAATCACTGATATCAAAACCCTGAAGGATCAGGTCGGCATACATTTTAATACCTATAAAAAGGAACAAAACCGGATAGGCGTTACCCGTTACGCTGAAAATGAAACCACCCAGCAGTACCACAAACTGTTGAATAATAATACGCGGGTAGGGCTCAAACATCTGTTCGCCCATGGTGCGCGATGTATATTTACCAGATAAAAGAAAATCGCTGATAAAAAGCAACATACTGTTTAATACATAAACACCCATCGATGCATTAAAAGAGTTTTGACCAAGGTATTGAACGATATGTTCAATAACACCCAGAGGGCCGAAGGTGCCTGTACTGCCGGCAAAGAACATACTCAGTTGTACGGCAACAAACAGATAGTAATGCACGATAAAAAACGGAATAATAGCTAAACCGGTTACCCCGGTTTCGGAGGCAGAAGGCGGCAGACCATACCGATAAACGGCTATCAGTTTAAATACATTAAACACCCCTACAATGATTGTTTCTAAGGCATAGCAGATAAAAACACTTTCGGGTTTCCAACCCAACACCAGCACTCCAAAAAGCGGGAACAAATTCCATACAATAAGCGGTATGGATTGGCGGGTTAACCGGGGCTTTAAGTTAATAGGAATTGCCTGTGGTGTTTCATTTTGCATTGAATGAAAATAACGTTCTATGTTTAAGTTCCTATAATTTATTGCAACAGATAATAAGGTTTTTACCTGAAGCCACACCACTGATTATTCTTAGTCCTGTTGGTGAAAAAAATTATTTTTACTTATCACCGGTTTTCTCTCCGGCTTAGAGAAACATGAAGCAAAACCGGTAACATGAAAATACTCCATACTGTTTCACTACTGTTCACTCTTTTTATAGGATTATTAGGCCAAACCAAAGGCCTGGCACAAACGCCAACGCTCTGCGATATTTACGGTAGTTTAATTAAAGAATCGCAAAACGGATTCCACGATTTAACAGGGGAGGTAATCAGCAATGTAAACGGACAGAAAAAATTTGCATCCACAAACTGCATACCCGGAGCTGTTTCATGTTATATTGATTCTGCCAGATTTAATCCTGCGTGGATAGCAGAATTCGGAGCGTTCCAAAGCCTGGAGCAAGCGCAGGTTAAAATCAAAGAACTTCAGGATAAGATGGTTGCCTGTAGCGGTAAAATGAAATTTATCAGCTGTAAAGGTTCCCGTGATTTGCCTTATTACTACATGAAAGAAAATGTAGATGGTGGCATTTATGTTTATAACGGCAGGTTTGAAATTAAAAAGAACAACGATTCAAAATATGTTCCGGCTATCTGGATGCCTTTTTATGCTACCCCGCTGGGCTTTATTTCGCTGACCAACGAGCCGGAAAACACAACGTTTTCCCGTGAGTTAAACCGGATGCTAAAAGAGTCGGTAAATTCTTTTAAAGATATTGAAGGCACGCAGATAAAAGTAGAGGAAGATGTAACTTATTATAACACGACCTTTTGTATAACCGGCACTCAATGCCGCATTGAGGAGGATTTTTCGAGAACCTGCCGTATTCTGGTGCTGGATGATGTAGAGCAGGAAAAGGAAGAAAAAGCGATTAGGAAAACGGCCGAACTGGTTGCCTCAGCTCTTGGAAAGAATTATGTAATGAGCAGAATGGGGGATTATCCATCGGTTTATTTCACTCACCTTTCTCAAATATCGCCTTTGAGGAACGAAATTATAGAAGTAGGAAGTGAAATAAATGACGATGATACCTACAGTATTGTAATTAGAGTTAGTCCGCCACCAACATTTCGGTAATGTATTTTGTTTTGGCCGGTTCTATCCGGAATAAGTAAGACCTGTGTTTATTAATACCAGCCATAACTGATAAGAAGTTTCTCTAAGTAGGATAGCCGGATAACCAA
>CAIYOV010000077.1 GCA_903927935.1 uncultured Bacteroidota bacterium
CTTTTTCAAGAAAAGGTGCAATGAGCAACAAAGCAGTAATGAACTGACTGCTGATGTTCCCTTCTATCCAAACCTCATTTTCAATTCGGCTGAGATTAACCGGATGAATTTCAAGTGGAGGAAATCCTTCTTTCTCTGTATAACGAACATCGAACCCCATTTCGCTTAACGCATTTACGAGTGGAGCAATAGGGCGTTCTTTCATTCGTGTATCACCGGTAATTATTTTATGCTGATTAGCCGCACAGAAATATGCAGTAAGAAAACGCATACTCGTTCCTGCATCCAACACATTTATTTCCGTTTCATCTTTTGAAAGAATGCCGATTAAATTTTGTGTGTCGCGCGCAGTAGAAAGATTTTCTAATCGAATTTTACTCCCTGAAAGTGCATTCAATATCAACAGACGGTTGCTTTCACTTTTTGAACCCGGAATTTTAATTCGTGTGTTTATCTTCTTTGTAGGATGAAATATTCGCATTAGTAATGTATACGGGTACTTTCAGAATAGTAGCTCAAAGCTTCAACGATAATCTTTTCATCAACGATATTATTAATGGAATATCTACCCACGTTTTTCAATAAAGTAAACTGAATATTACCTGCTGTATTTTTCTTGTCCTGTTTCATAAGTCGTAGCAGTACAGGAATAGCTTGCGGTGCAAAATAAAGATTATCGGGGTAAAGAGTTCCTGTTAAGAAAAAGACTTTTGTAAAATACTTACGTGGTAATAAGCCCACCTTTGCCGAAATTAAACTCTCGCAAAGTACACCAATCGAAACGGCTTCACCATGAAGTATGTTTTTACCTTTATTCAAAAAATAAGTTTCAACGGCATGCCCGACTGTATGGCCGAAGTTAAGTGCCTTACGATTTCCGGTTTCAAATTTATCGCCCGCTACAATTTTAGATTTAATAGCAACATTTTTTTCTACCAGTTTATCCCAGTCAATTACTTTGCGAAAATTATATCGTTTGTAAGGTTGCGGACAAATCAATTCGAAAAATTCTTTGAATGCCGCTCTATCAGCAATCAGATAATGCTTAATTACTTCTGCTAGTCCGGCTTTTAACTCGCGTTCAGACAAGGTTTTCAGAAAACCGGTATGGATAAAAATTGCTTCAGGGTCATTACATAAACCGATTTGATTTTTGAAGCCATTGAAATCAATTCCGGTTTTTCCTCCAACGCTTGCATCAACCATTGCTAGAAGAGTGGTTGGAATATTGATGAATTTAATTCCCCGTTTAAAGCAGCCGGCTGCAAAACCTCCAACGTCACTGATTACACCGCCACCTATATTGATGAGTAAAGTTTTTCTATCCGCATTTTCATTAGTCAACTTTTCCCAAATCAATTCGCAAGAGGCTAGTGTTTTATTTTCTTCTCCGCTTTTGATTTGAATGATACTATGCTTTGGTAAAAGCTTTTTAATTTTTGGGTAACAATGTTTCAGTGTGTTTTCATCAACCAAAACAAAAATTTGAGAAAAGGAGTTAGCAGAAAAGGATTGAGAAAGCTTCTCTAGAGAAGCTTTACCTGAAAAGATTTTAGATTTCATAGAAGACATATTCTAAAACTTTCGTTCTAAAATTACTGAGCCGATAACAGCATCGCGTATGTTTAATTGGAAGGCTGCATCCGATTCTTCCACTTCCATTTCTTCCACCGATTTGATTTTATAAATGCCTTCGTTTTCAATTTTCAGTTTTCCGCGTTCTATCTTTTCTTCTTCGGTCAAACCTCGCTCATAATTCCCCTCCATGAATATTCCCTTCTGCTTTTGATGAATGAGAATTTCTTTAGGTTCTTTTTTTTGCTGAAAAGTAGTAAGAGGTTGCGGTTGTGGTATCGATGCTTTTTTCCTGGCTTCTGTTTCAGCCTGCTTGCGTTTTATTTCGCGCATAATATCCTCAAGTGGATTGGCAGCAGGAGGGGTAACGGGTTTTGGAGTAGGTGTCGAATCCTCATTGGATGGAGTCGGTTTCTTATTCTCCTGCACCTTTTTATTCATGGTGTAAATGAAATAAACAATACCCAAAATGATGTATGCGATGGCTTTGAATTCCATGAAACCAAATTAAACTTTTAATTGATGTAAACTGTTTTGATATTCACAAACTCCTTCAACCCATACTCTGACAACTCTCTTCCAAAACCGCTGCGCTTCACCCCGCCAAATGGCAAACGCGGATCGCTCTTTACAATATCGTTCACGAAAACATTTCCTGCTTCGAGTTCAATGACGGATTTTTCTGCTTTAGTTTTATCGTTCGTCCAGATAGAGGCACCGAGACCATAAACGGAATGGTTAGCTGTTGCGATTGCTTCCTCTAAGTTATTCACAGTAATTACACTCCAAACCGGTGCGAATATTTCCTCATTGAACGAAGTGATATTTGAAGTTACATTGGTGAGTACTACCGGTGAAACAAAATTGCCTTCTGTGTTTGGAACTTCGTTCCCATAATAGGCATTTGCTCCTTGCTCAACCGAGTCGGCAATTTGCTTTTGCACCTTTTCCATTAAATCTTTCCTTGCCAAAGGACCAACATTCGTAGATGGATCTAAAGGGTTTCCAACTTTCAATTCCGAAACCGCTTCAATAAGTTTAGCGATAAAAGCATTTGCTATATTCTCTACCACAATAAAGCGCTTGGCTCCATTGCAACTTTGTCCGCTGTTAATACTGCGCGATTTAATTGCTCCGGCTACCGCCAAATCCAAATCGGCATCTTCTAAAACAATGAAAGCATCATTACCGCCCAACTCCATTACACACTTTTTTATGTTTCTACCTGCTTGTTCAGCAAGTATGCTGCCGGTAACATCGCTGCCGGTAAAACTGATTCCGTGTATCCTGGAGTCAGCAATTAACTTACCGGCATCTTGGTTGCTGAGAAAATATTGTTTGAAAATATTTTTTGGAACATCTGCTTCATTAAATAATTCTTCAATTGCCAAAGCACATTGCGGAACACACGGTGCGTGCTTAAGTATAGTAACATTGCCCGAAATAAGCGTAGGAATTGCAAAGCGAAACACCTGCCAGAAGGGGAAGTTCCAAGGCATGATGGAAAAAATAATACCCAACGGTTCGAAACTGATATAGCTTTTCGTAGCGTTGCTTTGCACCGGCTCATTCTGTAAAAACTTTGGAGCGTTCTCAATGTAGTAATCAAAAGCGCTAAGCGTTTTGTTCAATTCATATTCTGCTTCGCGCAAAGGCTTGCCCATTTCGAGAGTAATGAGCTTGGCATATCGTTCCTTATTCTTTTGTAGCACATCAGCCACTTTGCGAAGTTGCTTCCCTCGTTCTTCTACAGAAAATCTTTTCCAAATCTTAAATGCCTCCAGCGAAATATTCAAATCAGGAAAACTATCAAGAGGAAATTCCTTTATAAGTTGATTGTTGACAGGATTGACTGTAGCATACTTCATGGCACGAATAACCGTATTTTGAGCTACTATTTTAAAATTAATTTAAAAATGGAATCTGGAAATTATACAATAGATGGTTTATTAATTATTTGTTTTTTGAGTTTACTTGATAAGTTGGTTCAGGCTGCCTTCTTTCACCGTTTTAACGGAAA
>CAIYOV010000078.1 GCA_903927935.1 uncultured Bacteroidota bacterium
ACACCTTTCAAACGCACGTGAATGATTACTTCATTAGGTTCTGTTTCGGGGTGTAGCTGAAACTTAACTCCCATCCATCCGTGCGGGTCGTTATCTTTTTTATAATTAAGTGTGGTGCAGGTATTGGAATAAACAAAAAAGCGTTTGTTCTTATACTTTTCGTCTGTCAGTCGTTCCTCAAGTAATCCGTATTCATGGTCAAGCATTTTGTGCAAACGTGCTTCACTAACATACCTTCCGGAACCTTCATTGCCATAGATTGCATCCGAAAACGTCATATCATAAGCACTCATGGCTTTAGCCACAGTGCCCGATGCACCGCCAACCTGGAAAAAATTACGAACCACTTCCTGACCGGCACCTATTTCAGCAAAGGTTCCGTAAATATTCTGGTCAAGATTAATTCGAAGTGCTTTTCGCTTAATTGATATTATTTCTCTTTCCATAAAACGAAGTTAGTAATTCAAGTATTTATAAACACTTCTGCGGGGTTAATTGTTGTAAAAACGATTCACACTCCCTCTGTTAGAACAGGACAGTTTTACTGTTGTGGTTTTGTCAGCTGCCTCCGTGATATCAATCATTTAATGTAAGATTTCCGTCATTGTATGCTGGCTTAACAAGCATGTAATTTTGTACCGTAAAAGATAACAGATTATCCGTTCACTTGTAAATTCAAACGCCATGAAAACTATAGCAAACATCTTTATAGTGCTCACATTGTTCGCAGCCGTAAGTTGCAATAAGTATGAAATACAGAACATTGAACCCAAACAAACAATGGATGTGCAAAAAGCAACCCGCCAGTTAGCACTTAACAACCCACGCGGAGAGATAGATCTTTCTCAGTTAAAGACCGCTAGGGTTTATTTTGATTTCCATTCATTTTACATACAACTTAAAAGAGTAGTAGACGAACCAATATGGGTGGAACCACCTCAGAAAGTATACGGAGCCATGCTTTATGTTTATGATAAAAAATCAACGAGCATGCCGACCAAAGACATATTTTATTCGGTAACCAGTGCATTACCGGTTTCTGATCATTCTATGATGTGGAATCTTGTAGCCATAACTTTTAATCCCGGCTTCCCTCAACACCAATTTTACTCAGATATGCAGGTGATGATAGCAGCACAAGGTGTTAATCCATCTATCACGTTAACACCTACCGGTGTAGTGTGTATGGGAAGATTATTTGATGTAGCGCGACAACCGGTTGCAGCCATACCGCAATAAGGTCTCAAAGTATAAGTTGTGCTAAGAGCATGGTAATGGATTCAGTTGTTACATTCCTGCGTTTTTGCAGAAGTATATTCACTTTATCGTAGCAAAGCAGGAAAACAGCAAAGCCCCCTGTTAAAGGGGGCTTTGCATTAGTAAAAGTGACCGGACTGGATTCGAACCGTTCTAATAGCGGATGCTTACAATGTAAGCTTATGCCCCCACGCGTGCCCCCGAAATGCTCACTTGCTTTCCGGCTACACCCGCTCTGGTGAGAGCATTAAGAAAATTTTGCTTTGCATTACCACCGGTAAAGCGTTCAAGCATCTTAAGTAGACGCGTATTGTTTTGCTTTAGCGTAACAACTTCTTCTTTTAGCTGTTGAACAAGAGCATCCTTCCACGGATTTTCGGCAAGCTCTTGACGAATAGGAATAACCAGTCCTTTCGGAGCTTCTCCTATTCCATTTACAAGCCATTCTTTAGAAACCTTGTAATGCTTACAAAGAGCAGAAAGGGTTTCTTCCGAAGTTTTCCCGTTTGCTTCGATGTTTGAAATATTAGCTGTTGACATGCTTAAAACAGTAGCTAATTCCTGTTGACTTTCTCCCTTGCTCTTGCGAAGAGATTTGAGCCTTTGTCCTAAATGAACCATAGTTGTTGATTTAATGTTGATAAATATCAATTGAACTTTAGTGTAATTAAATTGAATTTCATTTATAATTGCACCGTTATTAATACGAAAGTATTGTTATTCTTTAAATAAACAAGTGAAAAATGGTTAAAGATTTTAAGCGCCAAAGTCCTACCGAAGCTTATA
>CAIYOV010000079.1 GCA_903927935.1 uncultured Bacteroidota bacterium
GATAAAGACGGGCTGCATTTTTTTTGCCTGCATAACATACTTTATGCTGAGGGCGATGGCTGCTATACGACTTTTTACATGATAGATACGCCACCTGACGGAAAGAGTAAAGAGATAGTGACGAGCCATAATTTAGGCTATTATAAAATACTGATGAGTTATGGTTTTGCACAGGCAAACCAGAGTATCCTTTTTAATCTGGCTTATCTGCAAAGAATTACACGAAGCCATGAGGTGTTGTTGCTGCGAGCGCATGGGTTGATACAGGTGACACCAAATTACAAGGACCGGTTGTACGAGAGTTTGCAGATTGATGAGCATAAGCAATAGGCAAAGGGCTATAGGGAATATTCGGAATTAAGATTTTTAGGGGGAACCGGAGGATGTTTAAGGACTATGCATGGATTTTTATTGCGGTTTTGTTAGAAGTGATTGCGTCTATAATGTTGTTCTACAAAAACAAAAACAATATGAACAGCAAGGACACCAACCGGGTAAACATGATTGACAGTACCACCGGTTACTGTGATTTGAATACAGCAGCTACAGCTGGAATACCCGCTTTTTCAACAACGATTACTGCTATTAAAGCAAAGATGGTTTTGGTTAACGGGTTGAACCAAATTGGTGCAGGAACCAGCAAGGGAGTTACTACCGATACAAACCTGCTGCGAAAAACAATGAGCGATTTGGCGATGAAGTGCGCGAGTGCAACTTTAGGTTATGCGAATTCGGTGCATAATAATACGCTGAAGGCACTTGTGAATTTTACACGAAGTAAATTAGACGCGCTAAAGAAGGAGGATGTGGATGATGTGTGCCAAGGCATACATGATGCTACTAACACAAATATTGTGGTAGTTACACCTTTTGGTGCGAATGCAGGAGATGTTACGGATTTGCAGGCGGCCATTGATTTGTACCGCACGGGTACACAAAACCCAAGACAGGCGATTATTGGCAAGAGCCAGGCGATAAAACAAGCCAAAGAAATGGTGCGTGAGGTAATTGATGATTTGCTGATTGGGCAATTGGATGTGATGACGAATACTTTACAGTTCAGCAATAAAGATTTTTGGAATGGCTACCATCAAGCGAGAGAGATTATTGATTTGGGTTCAACGAGCGCGAAAGTGCGGGGAACTGTGCTGGATGAAAATGATGTGCCGTTGAAGAATGTACTGTTTACTATTTTGAAAACAGGAACAGATGTAAAAGTAACGGAGGTGGCTACTGATGTGAAAGGAAAATTTATTGCTGCCAAGTTATTGCCCGGTGATTTTGATTTTAAATGGGAGTTGAACGGTTACAAAACGGTGAGCGAAATGAATGTGCATATTGCCGCAGGCAAGGAATTGAAAAGAAAGATTGTGATGTATGAGTTGATAATAAGGTACGGTGATTTGGCTGCGAATGCGATTACAAATATTGATATAAGCGGCATTGACGGAAAGAATATTGATTTAATTACCGTGCAGGTAATTGGAAGTGCCATGAAGTTTTATGGCTCGAATACAGCGAATGCCGCGCCCGGTGTAGTGTTTTTAGAAGTGGCAGCCGGGCAAACGTTAGTAAAGACTGCGAATGAGTTTGGAACTGCTGCCGGAATAGGGAATGGGAGTAATGATTATTTGAACGTGCAGAACAGCGGTGGAGGACAGGGACATTTTACGCTGACGATTGAGTTGAAATAGTACCTCTCCCAAATCCTCTAAGAAGGGGATTTTTTTTAACAGCCAAGAGCTGACGATATGACGATTA
>CAIYOV010000080.1 GCA_903927935.1 uncultured Bacteroidota bacterium
CCTGTTGCTCCATTCAATCCGTTTGTTCCATTAGTGCCGTTCGTGCCATCGGTTCCGTTAGTACCAGTAGCGCCTGTTACACCTGTAGAGGAGCCAGTTGGGCCCTGAGCACCAGTGGCACCATTTGTACCATTCGTTCCGGCTGTACCTGTTTGACCTTGAGAACCCGTTGGTCCATTCAGTCCGTTTGCCCCATTGGTGCCGTTAACACCCGCAGAACCCGTTGCACCATGTATACCTTGTGGGCCTGTATCTCCGGCAGCACCATTTAATCCATTTGTACCAGTGGCGCCTGTAGCGCCAGTATTTCCTGTAGAACCCTGAGGCCCTGTAGCACCAATAGCAGTAGCCCCTCCTGATGTTTCTGCATACAAAGCATATGGCACGCTTAATAGTTGTGTAGCACCCATATTCAGGTAATTAACACCTCCATTTTGGTCTAATTCAACTAACATATATTTGTTTCCCGTTGACCACGTAATAGATGAGAAATTTCCAAACAAAACATTTCCTGACCCTATTTTAAGGGTAACTAAGCCAAACTGATTAGTGGTAGCTTGGTGTGTTTCCTGATAGTTGGGAAAACCAGGGTTTACTCCCTCATTTATTGTAATCCGAATCGATACATTTCTATTGGGCAGTATACTACCCGATCCATCTCTTATGACTGCCTGATAGTTGACGAATTGTGGCACCTGACTATTGACTGTTTGTGAAAATTGTATGATTAAAATAATTAGCAGTATAAGCTTTCTCATAAATTTAATTGGTAGGATTTAAATAAATCGCCTTGAATGTCAGCGAAAAGATTCTTGTTTAATAATTTGGAATAAAAACGGACAGTTATTCACGGTAGAACGCCCTGATTAGAGGATCCGTTTATACCCGTGTGGCTGGTATATGTAACCTGGCCTACCGAATACCTGACTGTGCCGCCCGAGCCCGTGGCTTCTGCTCCTGCAGAAACCGGACTTTGCTGCGCCTTCAGGTTGGTAAAACCAAAAGCTACCAAACAGGCCGTTAAAAGCTGTGTTTTAAATGCCATTGTAAGAGTTATGTGGAAGGGTCCTATGCATCCGTTAATAAATGTCTTTGCAAAAAAGAGAAACAGAAAAATAATTTCGCAATGCTAAAAGTTAGCTTGCGTCTAAATGTTGGTGTGCTTATCGGGAATACTATTATGCAAAGAAATGTCTTTTAATGTATTTTGAAATAGGTACAATTACTCATTTTTGGGGTTCGCTCCATTAAAAAGCGTCCCCCCTTTGTGGCAAGTATATAAACCGGATTATACCCGCATTATTAATACCAAATCGACTAAAAAGTTCGATAAGTCGGCCTGAGAGGGTACAAGTCTCTAGAGGGTTTCAGCGCTTTCGCTGAAACTCTTTTCTATTTAAATATTGGGATAGACACACTAAAAAGATTTTTTTGACTAACAGTACAGGTCGAATAAAAACTAAATTTTTATTCGACTAGGAATTTGCCATATCTTACATATCGAAATTAAGTTGGCTGTTGTAGTTCTGGTTCTGATATTATACCGGTTTGATTCACGCAAACGAAATTAAATATACCAACACCCAGACAAAAAATTATGGTTTTATGATTTATGTATTTTGAATTAAAAACGGCTCATTATTTTCTCCATCATGCCTTTAATTTCTGCGTTGCATAAATTACTGATGCTGCCCTCGTGTGTATGCGCCAATTTTCTCACAGGTGCAAAAACTCCTTCGTTGATTGAACTGCCCACAATTTTATAAGGAGTGCAGAAGGGAACTCC
>CAIYOV010000081.1 GCA_903927935.1 uncultured Bacteroidota bacterium
CCAAACAAAGTCATCCAGAATTTTGATAGCGTTATCAGAACCGATTCTTCCGCAAAGCAATATTAATTTTGATTGTTGCTGTCGCGAAAGCAATTCACTCGTAAGCGCATGGCTGATTTCTTTTAGTGAAACATCCCCAGCGTCATACAAAGCATCTACTATTACTTTCTCGTTTTTATGTTGCAAAAACATTTGCATTAACGGATTAATCAGTCGCTCATTTTTTACTTTTCCCGAAGCAATAATTGTTGCTTTTATCACTTCTTCATTTTCATCTTTAAACAACTCAAGAAGCGGCTTATAAAAAGACTGCACGCCAAGTTCGCCAATTATTTCGGCTGCCATTTTTCTTTCGGCTGCATTTATTGATGAAATGAGTTGAAGTAAACGCTGTCCGGCTGTTACGACAGCACTTATTCCTCCACTTATCATTAACCCGGTGATGGCGGCTTTCATTAACCTGTGGTCTTTGTCTCCTACGAACGCATCTAAATTTTCCAGTTCATCGGGTTGTAACATGCACTTTGCTTTTACCGCTTCAGGCAAAAGTTCAATGTCAATTCTTTCAGCAATTATTTTTTCAATCTGAGGCAGCGTTGCAATAATCTTTTTTCGCTCTGCAAGTTTTATGGCTTCCATCCGCACTTCCTGTTTGGGATGATTAAGCGCTTTAAGCACCAGTTCTTCTTTATCTTCCGAATATTGTTTTTCAATAAGGTTCAGGATATAAATTGCTTCGCCCCGTTCACCGGTTGAAATTTTTTCGAGCAAAACTTTTCTTGTTTTATCATCACTCAAATCAATTTCGTTGCCTATCGAATATCTTCGGCTAAGTGCCGTAACAAGTGTTTTTACATATTCGCGGTCAACCAGAAAAATCATTATTACCCAAACGATCAGCAACACAAAAAGCAGATAACTGAGCAAATACAAATCTACTTTGCCGGAAAGTTTTACCAGCGTGTAAAGCATGATGCCGCTGAATGCAAGAGCAAAAGGATCCATCACTCCTTTTACAATTGTATGTCCTTTCAAACGTAGATTCGAAGAAAGCGGTTGCATAAGCGAAAGAAATAAGGGGTCTTGTAAAGAGGTTTTTAAAACATCGGTAATGATGAACATTAAACCGAAAAAATAAATAACTGCATGG
Source organism: uncultured Bacteroidota bacterium (assembly GCA_903927935.1). Taxonomy (GTDB): domain Bacteria; phylum Bacteroidota; class Bacteroidia; order Chitinophagales; family LD1; genus Bog-950. The sequence continues at coordinate 1,151 of CAIYOV010000081.1, forward strand.
TCGCTTAACGCAAAAAAGGAAAGCAAAATAAAGCTGACAAGAAATGCCAGCAAAATTGCAGGGCTAACCAACAATGAACCTTTGGTGCCAAGGATATTTGCTAACCGTCCAGTAAGAACAATTCGGATAAAAATTGCAAGCACCCGCCCGCCCACAAAAAACATAGAAATGAAACTGTAGAGTTCGGCATCGCTGTGCATCTCGTGTTTTATCTCGGCATAAAACGAAAAGCTGATGATGGTAACACAGGTCATTACGATAAACGAAAGCAACGCAACAAATGCAATCATGCGGTTGCCGAAAAAGCTTCTGACAATATCTCGCCAACTTTCGGTAACGTGATCATTTGCATGTGCATGTTCATGCGCCACTTGCACATCCATTTTACCGGTGTTCTTTAAACGGAAATAAAAAACGAGTGAAATGAGAATAGAAATTGCAGAAAGCGCGATGGTGTTTTCTGCTGAAAAAATTCTTACAAAAATTGGCACAACAGAATAACCAATCAGCTTAGCCGGAATATCACCGGCACCAATCATTCCGAATAAGCGTTTGCTTTGGCGAATATCAAATTGGAGTGCTGCCAGCCCCCAGAATTCGAGATTGGTAAGAAGATAAATTACATAATACCAACTAAGCATTATGAAGAGAAACCATGGTGAATTAGTATCGGAATATCTTAAACTGAACAGTAGAATACTTGCAGAAACGAAAAGGATAATAAGAGGAACTAATTTTTTTATGGATAGAGCGTGCTCAACTTTGCTGTAAACATATCCGACTATCCAAAGTAGCACAGCCGAGAAAATATAAACTTTGGGAAGCCCAAGTACATCAAAATGCTTGATGAAAAGCGCCAATACCACTGAGTTAAAAATGGCAACACCAGCTCCTTGAAAAAATTGCAGCCAGAAAAGATTCGTAACCAAACCAGCTTCATCACTGCGAATATTAAAAAGCTGAAGAATTCGGTTTCTCATGGGCAATAGAAGAAAGGCTAAAATAAATGTTTCTGCGTGTTATCAGTTAACTTCTTCGTGTGAATGATATATGAAGTTTCTATTTTCGACCCCACCAAAAAAGCACTTTATGTCGAAATTGATTCATGAAAAATATGCAAAACTACTGGTAAACTATTGTCTGGCTGTAAAGAAAAACGATAAAGTGTATGTCACGTCTTCATATCTGGCAGATCCGCTACTGAGAGAAGTAGCAAAAGAAATATATATAGCTGGTGGCATTCCGGTTTTGAATCTGGAATTACAAGGTATAAACGATTTGGCGTTGCAGTTTGGTGAAGAGCATCAGCTTGCGTGGGTAAATCCACTGAAGAAATATGCGATGGAGAATTTTGATTGCTACTTAAACATTCGAGCACCCTTTGAAAAAGGCGATGATGAAAAAGAATCAGCTGATGCAGTTAAATTCAAAATTCACCAGCAGGCGCAACAGGAAATAAATAAAATTTATTTTGAACGGACTGGGAACGGAAGCATGCGCAGATCTTTATGTCAGTATCCTACACAAGCTGGTGCCGATGACGCACGCATGAGTTTAGAAGATTACGAGAACTTTGTTTATCAGAGTTGTAATTTGTTTGGAGAAAATCCGGTAGAGAAATGGCTGGAGGTTCGCACTACACAGCAGGCATATGTTGACCGGTTGAATAAGGCGGATATGGTTCAATACAAAGGCCCGAACATTGATATTTCATTTTCGGTGAAAGGAAGAACATGGATTAACAGTGACGGCCGTGCAAACATGCCGAGCGGTGAAGTATTTTCGGCTCCAGTAGAGGATAGCGTAAATGGAAAGGTTTATTTTACTTATCCGACTATTTATATGGGAAAAGATGTGGTGGGGATTACGCTGGAAGTAAAAGATGGAGAAATTATTTCGTGGCATGCTGAAGAAGGACAGGAAGTGCTCGATAAAGTTTTTTCGATTGAAGGGGCACGCAAATGGGGCGAAGTGGCAGTGGGAACCAACTACAACATTCAGCGCATTACACGCAATATTCTGTTCGATGAAAAAATTGGCGGCAGCATACACATGGCTGTTGGGCAGAGTTATCATCAGTGCGGAGGCAAGAATGAATCAACAGTTCACTGGGATATGATTACCGATATGCGAGCCGGTGGCGAAATTTGGGCTGACGGAGAGAAGATCTATGAGAACGGATATTTTCTAATTTGAGAAGAATAGTCTCGTCTTACTGTTTCACAAATTTCTTCACAGAATTTCCAATCTCAAGAAAGTAAATACCAGATGCAAGGTTTTGGGTTGTGAGTGTCGTTTTTTGATTTAAAGCAATCGCATTCAAAAATTTTCTTCCGCTTATATCGAGCACCGAGATTTCTTCTCCGATTAATTCTTCATCCACTTCCACACTTATATCGTTGCCAGTTGGGTTGGGGGTTAATCTGATTTTCAAGTTTTGATTTCGGACTTCTTCAACGGAGGAAGGAGTTGAAACTGTGTCGCAAAGCGAGTCGAAAAACCGTAAGGTTTTTTTGTTGTAATCGCTGTAGAACTGATGTGCCGCATACATGGCATCTACCTGTGTGCCGACAAATATGCGCTGCAAACCATTCAAAGAAAGAAAATAGGGATAGGCAGATGGCGTAGCTGCAATTCTTGCAGCAATAGTATCCGAAGCATACAAGAGATAATTATTTACATCGAGTAAATGATTTGTTTGTAATTCAGTAAAAAAATTATTCGCTTGTGTTTGAGAAATTGTTCCACTTCGCATAAAGCGTTCGGGATATACCGGTGAATGGTCGTGCGAAAAATAATTAGTGCAAATACCGCGTCCCGCTAAAGTCTGACTGTTCACCAACGCTGCTGCGTTTCCTGCCGATCCCACATTCGGGTGGTTATCATACTTCGCCATGCACCATTGTATAGGAATGTTAGTGGTGTTCATCAACAGTTGTGACTGTTGAGCACAATAAGAAACAGCCGCATGCCAGTTATAAAGCGTTGCAATTGCAGGTGAAAATGCACCTCCATTGCTCATACCTACTGCGTAATATTTTGTAGCAGAATTTGTAATTCCGCGGAGGCGAAAAGTATCTATCAGAATTCTGATGTTTGCAAAGTCAACATTTGTTGCCGAATCATATGGAACATAAGCCCAACGAAGTTTTCCGTCTGAATCGAAATCGGTTTGCTTGGTTATTTCTTCAGCTTCGGTAATTATAAAAGCAAACGTGTCGGAAATGGCATCGTTTAAAAACTGCCGGTATTCTAACAGACTTACCCAATTAGAAGCTGCGCCACCGGTGCCGTGAAAACAAAAAATTACTCCTTTAAAATTTTGAGGAAAATATGAATAAACGTTCTTCAATGTATCGCGCCCCATTATTTTCTCATAATGAATATTGATAGTGCCGATGCTTTTAAAGTTGGCGGCAACTGTAATATTTTGTGCGGGCATTATTAAAGTGGTGTGCCATTCATCAGCACTTTCAAGAACAGAAATATCTCCTGTCCATCTATCGAATGAAGAAGTTTGGGGAATAGCGGCCGACCAAATATTTACCGTGTCTCCCGCATTATATGTGCCGCCACCATATCCATTAGTAACGGTGAGCGTGAATTGGGAAAATGAAACGAGAGAAATTGCACAAAAGGTAAATGAAAATACAATACTGCGCAGTGAATTTTTCATGTAAAATATACTCCGCAACTATTCAATTGAGGTTTCTGTCCACTCATTAAAAAGCTCGTTGATGAAAATGTTTTCTTCCGGGGTAATTCTTTTATCTGCTTTGGCCAGTTTAATAGCATAATCAATCAATTCATTTCTTTCTTCTTCTGTGCTGTCTTCATAAAAGTCTGTCATACACTTTTGAAAATGAATCATGTATTCATCTTCCTTCAATCTGCTTAATATCTCTGTTTCTCGATCTAATCTTACGCGCAGGGGAAATTCTTTCGCCAACCATTTTTCAATTACCAAATCTTCCTGTACGGTAAATTTTCCGTCAACCGCAGAAAGGATCATCAGAATGTGGTACCCGGCAATAGGTTTATTCATTTTCATAAAATTCAATTTTTGAACTTCATAAATTTAAAAGATTTTTCAAACTCCAATGCAATTCGCGATTAATTATTTGAAGAGAAAAACAATACAAAAACTCCTTCTCCTTAATTGTTTGTCTACCTTTAAACCCTAACTAAAACCAAATCAATATGAAATTCAGAGTCAACCATACCATCTCCAATCCACAGGAGTTCTGGGGCAGAGCACAAAAAGCATTACCAAATCTTCCTGAAGGAATTAAAATTCATGTTGTGCTTCCAAACGAAGCGATGGATAAAGGCACCTGTGTTTGGGAAGCAGAATCGTTGGAAAAAATCCAGGAGTTTCTAGAAGCAGCAACAGGTGATGTGAGCCAAAATGATTACATGTTAATCAACGAGGCAAATGCAATGGGTTTACCAAAATAAAAATCACATTGCAAATGCTTTCCAAACCGATTCATTAGGAACCGGTGCGGTAATTTCAACCTTCTCTTTTTTTACAGGATGAATAAATTCCGCTTTGCGTGCATGCAGGTGGATACTGCCATCGCCATTTCCTCTTCTGGCTCCGTATTTTACATCGCCTTTTATCGGGCAGCCGATTTTTGAAAGTTGTAAACGGATCTGGTGATGCCGACCGGTATGCGGATTTACTTCCAGTAAGTGATAATTGTCAATGCTCTTAAGCCATTTGTAATCCAGTTCGCATTTCGAAGTTCCCTTTACTTCTGTATCGTAAGCATGCGAAATGTTTTTCTGTTCGTTCTTCTTCAGCCAATGAACCAAATGCCCCGAAATGTTTTCGGGTTTGTTTCCTACAACCGCCCAATAAGTCTTCTTCACTTCTTTTGTCTTAAACATTTCGTTCAGACGGACCAATGCCTTGCTGGTACGCGCAAATAAAACCACACCACTCACCGGCCGGTCGATGCGGTGACAAACTCCCAGAAATACTTCTCCGGGCTTGTTGTATTTGTGCGCTATATATTCCTTCAGAATTTCTTCCAATGCCTTATCGCCTTTTTTATCGGGTTGCACCAAAACACCTGCGGGCTTGTTTACGGCTATTATATGATTGTCTTCATAAAGAATTTCGAGTTCGGTGTATTCCATTAATGCGGGTACTATTATGCAAGGGCGAAACTAAAAGAATGACTTTACCCTTTAGCAGAAATTTTATTTTGACAGGATTAAAGCCCCAGATGCCACCCTACCAAACGAATTATAGCAGCAAAACAACCATCGCTGTTTTCTTAATAACTGCTAAACACCCTAACGCCTGTTAGGGTGTTTATTTATTGTTCCTATATTACGCTTTAAACACACCAGACCATGAAAGGAATATATATCGTAAAATACGGGGATGCCGATGAAGCATTTGAAGTTCGCGAAACGCCAAAACCCTTACCCAAGCCAGGCGAGGTGCTGGTAAAAGTAGAAGGCTTCGGGCTTAATTTTGCCGATATAATGGCGCGCAAGGGGATGTATGAAGATGCCCCTCCCATTCCAAGTTTAATAGGTTACGATGTAGTGGGCCGGGTAGAGCGCGTGGGCGCTAATATCACTCACCTGTTTGAAGGCGACCGCGTAACAGCCCTTACCCGCTTTGGCGGATATGCCGAATATGCGCTGACCGATGGCCGAGCTGCAGCTAAGATTAGCGACACCATGAGCATACCCGTAGGCACTGCCCTGACTACTCAGTTTTGCACCGCTTACTATTGCGCGGCCGAAGCGGTGAATCTGTTTGAAGGTGACCGTGTGTTGATACACTCCGCAGCAGGTGGCGTGGGCACTGCTTTAATGCAATACGCTAAGTATAAGAAGTGCGAGATTTTTGCCACCACCGGCAGTTCTGCCAAAGTAGAAATGCTGAAACAGATGGGTGCAGACCATGTAATTGATACCAGTAAAGTGCAGTTTGATGACTATATAGATGACACAACCAAAGGGGATGGGGTAGATGTAATTTTTGATGCGGTAGGTGCCGATTTTATCCGCAGGGGAATCAGTGCCCTGTCACCGGGCGGACGCATTGTTTGCTATGGAGCAGCGCAGATGACCGATGCCACCAATATTTTTTCGAAGCTGGTAAAGGGTATTCAGTTTGGTATTTACCACCCCGCTGTTTTTATGATGGCGAGTAAAAGCCTGATTGGTGTAAACATGCTGAAGATTGCCGATGGCAAACCTATGGTGCTCAAACGCTGCCTCGAAAACGTGGTGCGCCTGGTAGAAGAAGGTGTATTTAAACCTCAGGAAGGCAAACTTTTTAAAGCCGATGACATTGCCGAAGCCCACAAATATTTAGAAAGCCGCAAGAGCACCGGTAAGGTGGCTTGTGAGTGGTAAGAAGAAAATTTATTGCATAACCTTAACGGGTTCGAGGGTCTACTTGAATTCTCTAAACACGAGCGGATGCTCGCTTGAGTGAGGAAGAACCGCGTTAACTGCTGGTCTATGCAGCTTTTATACTTTGTCAGTTTCGAAGCATTGACTTTAGGTTATTGTGGAGGGCGAAAGGTTCGGTTAAATGCTTCACCAAGCGATTTTGACTGAACCACATCTTTATATAAAGCTTGCCATTCATGAAATATAATTTTGATAGGGTTGTAGGTTTTTATGTTCTTGGTGATACCGTAAACTACAGGTTTTACTTCGGGTTCGAAAGTGCCAAACAGAATGTCCCAGAATATAAATACACCTCCGTAGTTTTTATCAATATACTCGGGGTTAGTTCCGTGGTGCACACGATGTGCCGAAGGAGTAACAATGATGTATTCTAAAAATCCGAGTTTGCCGATGTGCTTAGTATGCGACCAAACTGCCCAAATTAAACTTACGATACCCAAAACAATTATCAGTTGAGGGTCAAAGCCCAGCCACGGGATATAGAAGTAAAACAGAGGGCGCAAAATTGGCGAGAAAACCGGCTGCCTGAGCGCAGTGGAAAAATTGAACTCAGTGCTGGAATGATGGTTTACATGATTCGCCCAAAAAAAACGCATACGGTGTGACGCCCGGTGCCACCAGTAATATGAAAAATCCATGATTACAAAAAGCAAAACAATTTCATACCATGCATTTCCGAATTCAAACAGTCTGTGTTTATAAAGCAGATTATCAAAAGCTAACAACGAAGCCGAAAAAATAACCGTTACCACCACCTGTCCAATTCCCAAGCTAAGACTTGCAAATGTGTCTTTTACATCGTGGTAGGTGTTTCTGTTTTTAAAATACCCGTATAAAAACTCAACCAGCAGCAACAACGCAAAAATGGGTATCGTGTAAATCATTTCCATAGTTGAATATAATAAAGCAAAGTTCCTTTTAATTTATTGCCTGTTGTTTAGTTTCTTTCGGTCAGTTTGATGTTTACGCTGCCGTCCTAGGGTTGTCGCTAACTTACCTATAGCAGTGGTTTTATGTTTTCTCCAATCTATTCTTCCTTCTAACCAATCGGTAGAGCACCGGTAAACCTTCTTACCAAAAAGGCAAGACATAAACCTATTAAGTTACACCGTTTGTTAGGGGCGGGGGCACCGCTTTTTCACCCGTAGATAGTAGCTTTTTACCAATGAAAACGCGAGAATCTGCGTCTTTCTTCTAGACCTTTGCAGCAGCTTTTTGTGGCATGTTTTTAAGCCCGAATTGTTAAAACAAAAATGCGCGGAACACGCAACGGAGAGAAAAAACGCAACGGGAAAGTTCCCGCCATATAAAATGGGTTGAAAACATAGGTCGGGTAAGTTACCGGGATATAAAACGGATTGAAAATACAGGTCGGGAAAGTTCCCGAAGCATAAAATGAATTGAAAAAACGTGTCGGGAAAGTTCCCGATGTATAAAATGGATTGAAATGATATGTCGGGAAAGTTCGAGGCATGTAAAATGAGTTGAAAACATAGGTCGGGAAAGTTCCCGGTCTGCCAAACAGGGTTAAACTATTTCATTACATAAAAACAAACATCATGACACACGAATGGAAAGTATTAAACAATCAGTTTTTGAATGAAACCAACGACAGCTACAAAAAAGCCCTTAAACTGAGCAAGCATCACGATTCGGCATTAAACGTAGTATGCCACGCTTTACAACCGCTACCATCCGCTGCACGAAGCTCTGGGAAACAAATACAGCCATTGGAGGGCCGATGGCTGTGTTATTATCTGCACTACCGGCTTGCCCGCCAGCCCCTGTGTGGCAGGTTACCAATTAACTTCGGGCACTACGTTTAAAGATAAAATTTCGGCATTGGGCAGAGACCTTAATCTTCAGAATATTCAGTTTACCAACCCGGGCTTAGATACGGTGGTGGTGCGTGCCGGGGTGAAAATAAATCAGTAAGTGCTTTTTAAAAAAGAAGAGAGCGGCCGTGGGGACGGAACCGCTCTCTTTACATAAAAAGGGGAAATTAATTTACTGGGTCATTCAGCAAACTGATGGCGCCATTATCTAAACTGTAAACGGCACCGGTAATTTCAATTTTATTTTCCTGCACCAGGGGCAATAAAACGGGGTCGGCATTTTTAAGAAAATGAACCGCATGCAATATGTTTGCGCGCACGGCCAGGCCAATGTTTTTTTTCTCTGCTTCGGGCAGTTGTTTTTCTTCGGCTTCTGCGCTCAGGTAATCTACAATCTTTCCAATATGGGATTCATGTAATTCGGGGGTATCGTTAAGGTATGCCTTCACGGCTCCGCAGTTTTCGTGGCCCAGCACAATTATCTGCTTACATTTTAAATGCTCCACAGCATATTCAATACTGCCCAGTTCATAATCGCCAATTACATTTCCGGCTGTGCGCACTACAAATAAATCGCCAAGTCCCTGGTCAAAAATTAGCTCGGGCGGCACCCTCGAATCGGAGCAGCAAACTACAATAGCAAAAGGCGTTTGCCCCTTTTTTAAATCTTGGATTCTTTGAATGCTTTCATCGGGATGCTCCGCTGCACCGGCTACAAAGCGTTTGTTGCCATCCAGCAATTTTTCTAAAGGGGTAGAAGCGGTAATTACTTCATGATTATCCATCGGGCCATAACCGCAACCGGTTGCAAAAAGCAGCAAGGCAAAAAATGCCGCAGGTTTAAAATTCATAACCTTCCTGTTTTTATAACCGGTGTCATTACCGGCTATTCATGGGCAAAGAAGAGGACTATCAGTCACGTGTTAGCTGATTATTGTCAGCCGAATTTCTCTTTTTCCTCAGTTCATGCGGTATAAGTGTTTAGTGGCTGATGATGGAGGAAAATAAAAACCCCCAATGAATTTCTCATCGGGGGCAACCAGCGTTTTCATAGCCTCAAAGCCGGTTTACTAAAAGCGAATGTTATGAAACAAATTTACGTTGCCCGAAAACAAAAAGTGTCACAGAAATGTAAATAAACCATCACCGTTAAGAAAATGACAGTGGTGTGACAAATCACACCCAACCTCCTAAAGGGGCCTCAATACAGAAATACAAAGTTTGGCTGTGTGCTTTTCAAGACCCCTTTAAGAGATTAAGGGGTAATAAAAAAGGCCGCAAAATGGCGGCCCGTTTGGTTTATCGTTTAATGTCTTTTTTTAATATTGAAGCGATGGCAATAACACTGACGGGTAAGCCCTTTCCACACCATCTTTAGTAACCGTTTTAACGCGGTAGTAAACATCTTTGTTGGCAGCGTAAGGATACCTGTCTGTGTGTACAAAATCCCCTTTTTCAGTTTTGGCATCGGCACATGAAATGTATTTGCATTTGCCAAAATAGTCGGGTGTTTCAGCACTGCGTTCAATTACAACATGATCGTACTTGCTCATGCTCTTTATCATTATATGAAGTTTTATTTCACCGTTTACACGTTTCACCTCTATGGCTATTTCTTCGTCAGAAGATTTAAAGGAGGAGCTATTTTGATTTTCTCCGTTTGCAAACACCGCGAAAACACCAACTGCAAATATTACAGTGAGTGTAATCAAGATTCTTTTCATCGTATTTAATATGAGTATTGTTCTATGTTGTTGTTGAAAATTTGGTCCATCCCTTGTGTTGTGAAAGATATATGTGACATTTCCTCCAATGGCATTTATCTTACTAAGGTAGCCGTGCCTCTTTCGGTAGCATGCACACCGTTGATGTAAGTAACATTAAATTCCCACACATAAGCCCCTACCGGTTGCTCTCTGTTGCGGAAAATCCCGTCCCAGCCATCACCGGGCAGCATATTGGTATTTGTATAAACCAACTCGCCCCACCGGTTGTAAACCGAGAATTCCAATTTCTGCACGTTGCGCATAATGGCAACCAGTTTGTCGTTCACGTTATCGCCATTGGGCGAAAAGGCAGTGGGTACTAGTACCACAAATTTATCGGGCTTGCAGCTTTCGGGGTCAGTAGCAGGGTCATCTAAAAAGGTTTGTCCGCTTGCCTGGCATCCGTTGGCATCGGTCAGGGTTACGGCATAAAATCCCCTGCGTATTTTTTCAACAAATGCAGCTGTATCAGCTAACGAAGTGCTCCAGGCATATTTCATGGGCGCAACACCACCGGTAGAACTGGCGGTAACCGCACCGGTTGAGTCGCCAATGCAGCTTGGGTTAATGCCAATCACCGTTACAATAAATGGCGAAGGTGCATTTACGCCAATGGCATCGGTTTCGGTACAGTTGTTGGCATCGGTCACGGTTAAGTTAAATGAACCGGAGCTAACCAGAGGGTTCTGCTGGGTAGAAGTAAATCCACCGTTGCTTGTCCAGTGATACCCGTAAGGTGCAGTGCCACCGGTAACCACAGTTGTAATAGAACCGTTGCCCGAGTCAGCACACAGCGGCTCAAAAGCAGTGAGTTGAATATTGATGACCGTTGGCGAGGTGATAGTAGAAGTAACAATAGTATCGCAACCGTTCACATCTTCAATAACCACCGAAAAGGGACCGGCATTTAAACCGGTTACAGATGTGGTAGTAGAAAAATTACTCCAGAAATAAGTGTAAGGCGAAGTTTCACCGCTCACTGTTACCGATGCGGTTCCATCCGTTGCGCCATAGCATAAAAGATTAGTGGTGCTTAATGAAATATTATAAGGCGTTGGCTCGGTGAGTGTTGAAGTAACTGTTACCGTGCAGGCGTTGGCATCACTTACGGTTACATTGTGTGTTCCCGCTACAACATTGTTCAGGTTTTGAGTAGTCGCATTGGTTGGTGCACTCCACCGATATGTATACGGCTGAACACCTCCGTTAACAGTTATGTCTACAATGCCATCGCTGCCTGCATTACAACGTGGATTAAAAGTAAATGAAACAGAAGATGTAAGCAGGGTTGGCTCAGTAACCGTGTAGCTGTTTCCAGCTGTGCAACCAATGTTATCAGTAACAGAAATGGTGTAATTGCCCGGGCCAAGATTTGTATTATCTTCTGTAACCACTCCGGCATTGCTCCATGCAAAATTTAATGGCGGTTGTCCGCCTGTTGAGGTCAAATAAATTCCTCCGTTGGCAGCACCAAAGCATTGAACGTTTACTAAACTGTCAAGTGTAATTACAACGGTTGTCGTATTTGGAACCGTAGTATTGGCAGTTACCGTGCAAAATTTATTATCGGTTACCGTGACAATATAATTGGCGGCACATAGATACGTGGCATTTTGTAATTGTTGCGGAGGAAGCGAGTTCCATGCATAAGTATAAGGAGGTGTTCCGCCCTGTGCGGTAACCGTTGCTGAGCCATCGCAGGCACCACCGCAGGTAACCGGAGTGCCGGTGGCATTAGCTGTAAGTTGGGTAGGAACATTTATCTGAACAGATGCCGTTGCATTACATCCTTTAGCATCGGTTACTGTAATTCCAAAAGTTCCTCCGGTTAATCCGGATACAGAATTTACGTTACCCTGAGCAGGATTCCAGGTGTAAGTGAACGGAGGTGTTCCTCCCTGTATATTGGCCGTAATTTGTCCATCACTTCCGCCAAAGCACGAAACATCCTGTGCAACAGGTGTTACGGCAAAAACAAAATTCGGGTTATCTGAAACAGTAAGGGTAAATGTTCCAAAATCACCGGCAGTTTTTCCGTCTACTACCAAATAGTAATCGCCAGGCTGACAGATAGAATAGGCAAGTGTAGACTGTGTTCCGCCACAGGCATCATCATTCGCGGTATCAGGCACCGCCTGTCCGCAGGCACTGTACATATATAAATAGCTATCGAATTGCGCACCGGTTAATCCGCATAGCGAAGCCGTAATTCCTATAGGCTGATTGACATGAAATTTATACCACACATCATTTCCGGGTGAAGCCGGATGTGTATTTGAATAACATTCGTTGCTGTTAAAGTTAGATAGTGATCCACCGGTGGTAAGCGTTCCCATATCAATAGCATTGGCACAAGAGGTGCCGCTGGTATAACGCCAGTAAGTTTCAATTTCGGGTTTCCAATCTGTCCCGCAACCTCCGGTAATAAATCCCTGATTATACCATTGACAGGGTGGTCCGTTACGGTAAGGCAGAGCTGTTTTAAATGGGTCGGCATTGCATAGTTTATCATCACCTTCATTCAATCCTATACAAATACCAAAAACCGGAATACCGCAACATTGATTTCCATTGTAAGAGCAAACCTGCCCGTTGGAACAAAAACCAATCAATGCGTCAGATGGATTATCATCCTCGTATGCATACATCTTTAAATCGTAAAACTGAGGAACAGTAGCGGTGGGATAAGTGAAATTGAAAATAATATCATTAATGGCAGGGGTAATTTGCGGAAGATTAGGAATGGCGAATTGATGACAGGTGTTAGGTCCTTGCCATCCCTGTCCGTCTAAGTCGGCATTATCACGTGCCTGCATCCGGATAATTGGTTCATCGGGGGCAAAACCGACACCCAGTAAGCTGGCGTCTGTTTCAGTAAAACCAACCTGTACATCTTTTAGTCGCACCTGTAACTGAATGGGTCCGTCAGAAAAAGTTTGCGCAAAAAGCTGGTGGCAAGAAAGAAACACAGTAAAAACCAAAAATGGTTTCAGGTAAAATTTTTTCATTCAGATTTTTTGAATTCGTAAAAGTAAATTATTTCTCATTCTGTAATAAGATTTAACCAAGCTGTTTTTAGTTGTTTTACGAAAAGGGTAAAGCAGTTTTATTATTTCGAAACTAATTGCTAACATTATCGGCTCAAATTTTTTTGTAACAGAACCCGTAATAAAACTAACAGCACATGAGAAAATTTTCCACTCTTGTAATTGCCATCATCATTCTTCATTTTTCTTCCTATGCCCAGGTAATGAACGGGCAGTTGGATGACATTAAAGAGTTCAGTACAAAAGTTACTGTTCCGTTTGTAATGCCCGATGGCGTTAAACTATTCACCGATGTCTACGTGCCACGTGTGCGCGATTCTCTGGTAGTTAATCTAGGCACACTAAACATATTAGGCACATCGCTGGTAACCAATCCCATTACATTTATACCAAACGGGGCCCAAATAATTTGTTACGACTCCTTGAACGGACAACCGAACCCCAACCCCTACGCTTTACCAACTATTTTTACAAGAACACCTTATGACAAAGGAGACTTTGATGAGTTGGGAGGCATTCTTCCTATTCTCGGATACAACTATATGTTGCAGGATATGCGCGGAAGATATTCATCGGAGGGTGTTTACTTCCCGATGTATTCAGATAGCTGGAATAAAAACCCGTACCATCCCTTTGGCCACGTACTCGATTATCTGCCAACTAACGACCCGAGATATTCAAACAAACATGAAGACGGATATGAATCGGTGAAAATTATTTCAACGCTTGACTCGGCTTACGCAGCAAGTGTTGGTGCTACAGCCTTGGCAAATTTATTTACCGGTTATCCGCACACCAGCACCCGTGTAAATGACGGAACTATCGGTATGTTTGGTGCTTCTGCTCTTGGTAACACTCAATTGCAGTTGGCGTTGGCACACCGTTGCTCAGATTCATTGCCGCACCTGAAATGTTTAATGCCGATAGTAGCTACTACCGAACATTATATTTCAACAGGATATAACAACGGTGTTCTCCGCGACAGAATTGTAACCGGTTGGTTAAAAGGGCAAATTTTCAGTGGAACAGATGATGATTTGATACCGGTTGATAACGACCGTCAAAACACAGTTCACACTTCGTTTGATTATGATTTGCCAAAAACAATTACGTTAAACGGGGTGACAAAAACTTTCCAGCAAAATAAATTTGATGCTGCAAACCTTTCTATTGACCACTTTACAGCTATGCGTTATTTAAAGTTAGACGGAACACTTGGCAATGCCGGGTTCTATCCTAACTCAACAGGTCGTCCGGATATGGACGGAAGCTCTGCTCCGGTTAGTGCAAATGGAGAGGCTGTTAATACTATTAATCCCGATTCTGTTCAAACCCCTTTACCAAACCTTACCCATAGCCGCTACGAAAACCAGAACATACCAACGCTTCACATTACCGGATGGTGGGATATTTTTACAGAAGGACAAATCAATAACTCTAATTTTTCACGCGATGTACTTACCGGCACTCCAAAGTTGATGCAGAAAATGGTAATTGGACCATGGGCGCACCAAACTATTGCCAGCCGGGTTTCAGGGGATAGAATATATCCGAAAAACGTAACTGACCTTACAAAAATAGATCTCTCTAATTTCAACATTAACAATGTTCCTATTAATGAAATTGTAAAGTCTGATTTAGTGACTTGGTTTCGCTATAACCTGAACTACAATGCTGACTATTTTGTGGGCGAACCGAAATTCATTATCCGCGAAAGCCACAACTGGCAAGTGCTGGGTAATATTCCCGGGATAGGCGATATTCTTATCCGGGTTCCTTCTCAGGATTATGTAGTGCCATTTATTAAAATGGTTAATTTTCTTGGAGGCAACGGAACACTTTCCGATTTGCCAATTCAGTTAAGCGCACAAGGGGCAGTTATTAATACCACACAAAATGTGCCTACTTTAGGCTCAGGACTTACTCAGTTTGCGGGCCATCCGCTTACCGAAATTCCTTTTCGCGACTTTTTGAATGCTTGCCCTAATTACAGATATTATGTTCCAGGACCCGATTCGGCAGCAGACGCGGCAGCAGGGTTTCCCGATAATTACCAGATGGGGAACTTTTGGGTTGGCTCTGACCAATTTCCTCCTAACGAGCACATTCAATGGCAAAAAATGTATCTGCACCAGAACGGAACCCTCAACAGCAATGCACCGGTGCAGGATGAAGGATATAAACTATATGTAACCGATCCGGATGACCCAATTCTTAGTGTTGGAGGAAGTAACATGATAGTTCGTTCTCCAGATGGAACCAGAAACTCGCAAAGCCAGATGGAGATGACTGACCCAACCAATGCACCATATACGATGGATCGTGAAGGCGTCATTCAATTCAACAGTGAACCTATTACCGATTCGTTTACCATTATCGGTTTGCCGGTTTGCAGTTTGTATGCTAAAACAAATCCTACAGGTGTTGCCAGCGGACCTACGGATTGTGATTGGGACTTCCGCTTATGCGATGTATGGCCTGATGGAAGAGTTTATTTTGTGCAGGAAGGAATTGTAGGTGCGCGCGGCAGAGAGTGGGCACGTGCCCTGGTTGACCAAATGGGAACACCCGGTGCTGATACCTATGTGAACGGTAAAGAGGATGTGGGTGACCGCGACATACCATACAGCAACATCAACATAGGCGATATATATGAGTATGTATTCAAGATGATGCCTATTGGATATACCTTTGCAAAAGGACATAGACTTCGTGTGCTTGTAAATTCAACCAATTATACACGTTATCAGGTGAATCCGAATTTACCATTGGAAGACGGAGAATTTTTCCGCAGAAAACCAGGCGATGGTCAATTCTATATGTTCCATGGTCAGCAAATGTTTCCGCGCGTAGCAGTTCAGCGTGTTCACTTCTCGCCCGATCATCCTACCAGCATTAACTTCCCGGTATATAATAAAGATTACCAATACAACCCCGTTAAGCCTATAACAGCTGAATCAAAGTTTGACATTTCTGTGTTCCCGAATCCGGCTTCTGAGAAAATTCAAATTTTCTCGAATATGCAAGGCGACCATGAACTGGTGATTACCGATATTACCGGAAGAACTGTTCTTACAGGAAGATTTGATGACAATATTATTCTCAACACCGAAACTTTTGGCAAGGGAATTTATTTTGCTACTGTTAGTGACTTAAACAATAGGGCTGAGAAAGTAACCAAGAAATTTATTGTTCAATAATTAAATACCTAAGTTCACGAAACGCCTCTCATAAACTGAGGGGCGTTTCTTTTTTATATTCGCGCCAACAAAAAAATGGTGCAATGCTGAACATAGTTTTATTCGGTCCTCCGGGAAGCGGAAAAGGAACACAGGCAGCTAAATTAGTTGCAAAGTATAATCTGGTGCATCTTTCAACAGGTGATATTTTTCGCGCTAACATTAAGGGCGAAACTGAATTGGGTAAACTGGCGAAGAGTTACATGGATAAAGGACAGTTGGTTCCAGATGAAGTAACTATTGATATTCTTAAATCAGAAGCATCGAAATATTCCGATGCAAAAGGATTTATTTTCGATGGCTTTCCACGCACTACTTTTCAGGCAGAAGAGCTGGATAAATATATGGCTTCTAGAAAAACTTCGATAACGTTGATGCTTGCCCTAGAAGTTAATGAAGAAGAATTGAAAACAAGATTACTGCTTCGTGGAAAAGATTCGGGCAGACCAGATGACCAGAATCCCGAAGTAATTCAAAAACGAATTGATGTTTACAATAAGGAAACAGCTCCGGCAAAAGACTTTTATACTAAACAAAATAAATATCGTGCAGTAAACGGTGTTGGTGCGATTGAGGAGATTTTCAATTTGCTTTGCAACGAAATAGATAAGGTAAATTGATTTCGGATTTACTAATGCAGAAATATTTTCATTCGGCAATTATCACACAACAATTAAAAAGTGGCTTCAGAAAATTTTATTGATTACGTAAAAATTCATTGCAAAAGCGGCAAGGGTGGCCCTGGCGCATCCAGTTTCAGGCGCGAGAAGTTTGTGCCCAAAGGCGGACCGGATGGTGGAGATGGAGGCAGGGGCGGTCACATTATTTTGCGCGGTAATGCACAGTTGTGGACGTTGTTACACCTAAAATATCAAAAGCATGTGATGGCCGAGGATGGAGCCAAAGGCATGGGTGCGCTTTGCAGCGGTAAGAATGGCGAAGACCGCATCTTAGAGGTGCCGCTGGGAACTATTGCGCGCGACTTTGAAACAGGTGAGCAGTTAGCTGAAATTGCGGAAGATGGACAGGAATTTATATTGATAGAAGGCGGCAAAGGCGGCTGGGGAAATAATCATTTTAAAACATCTACACATCAGGCGCCTACATACGCTCAACCGGGTATTCCGAATAAAGAAGCCTGGGTTATTCTTGAATTGAAATTGTTGGCGGATGTTGGTTTAGTAGGTTTTCCGAATGCTGGGAAATCAACTTTAATTTCTGCTGTAAGCAATGCCAGGCCCGAGATTGCCGATTATCCTTTTACCACCATTGTTCCCAACCTCGGTATTGTAAGCTATAAAGGCGGAAAGAGTTTTGTGATGGCGGATATTCCGGGAATTATTGAAGGTGCCAGTGAAGGCAAAGGGTTGGGCTTAAGGTTTCTTCGTCACATTGAACGAAACTCCATTCTATTGTTTATGGTGCCGGTAGATACCAACGATATTCTGCATGATTATAAAGTGCTGCTTTCAGAGCTTGAAAAATATAATCCGGAATTGATAATTAAAGACAGAATACTCGCCATCACCAAATGTGATTTAGTTGATGAAGAACTTCGCAAGATGATTGAGAAAGAAATAAAGCCGAAACTAAAAGGCACTAAACTTATTTTTATTTCGGCCGCCACCAATTATAATGTTGATAAACTGAAGGATGAGATAATGAAGAAACTAAAGTAGAATGGCCGCCAACCCATTTTTCTTACTTCTTCGTAGTTCAATATTATTATCTAATTGTAACAGCTTCATATTGCCTAATTCACCTTCTCACCACAATCTTCAAAACTGGATACTTGTTGCGTTACTCACGGTTATTTGGGGTACTTCATATATCCTTATAAAAAAATCACTGCTCGGTTTTACGGCAACTGAACTAGCGTGTTTGCGCATAAGCATTTCCGGCTTGGTGGCATTGCCGTTTGCTTTGCGAGGTATAAAAACAATTTCACGCGATAAGTATTTTACCATTCTTTTAATAGGAATCTTCGGAAGTGGTGCCCCGGCTTTTCTGTTTTCTCTTTCAATGACCAAAAGTGGAAGCGCAGTAAACGGAATTCTAAATTCTCTTTCTCCGCTGTGGACGCTCATCATCGGCTTCTATTTATTTAATGTGGCTATTTCAAAGCAAAAAATCCTTGGCGTGATTATCGGATTTTTAGGTGCCCTCGTATTAGTTTTAGGAAGGCACGGAGCAAGTTTTGAGGTAGATGTATTTTATAGTTTGTTGCCGGTGGTTGCTACGGTTTGTTACGGTATGAGCAGTAACCTAACCAAACAAAAACTGCAAAAACAAAATGCGGTTTATACCACTGCACTTGCCATGACTATGATTGGACTGCCTGCTCTTGTGGGTTTGTTTTTTACAGGAGCACCCGCAAAAATTATAAGCGGTCACGTGTGGTTTCCGTTTGCTTATGTAGCTACGCTTTCGATTTTTGGAACATTGATTGCATGGATGTTTTTTTACCGTTTAGTGCAGCGCACGGATGCGCTGTTTGCAGCGAGCGTCACTTATTTAATTCCGATAGTGGCTATTGGATGGGGTTTACTTGACGGAGAAATTCTGTCGCTGATGCAATTAGGCGGAATGGCATTAATACTAATTGGTGTATATTTTACCACTAAGCAACCCCTAAATCCCCTAAAGGGGACTTGAAATACAAACAGGATTTGCTTTTGACTGTTAAGCCTCCTTTAGGAGGTTGGGGTTGTACTCGCTATTACACTTATTTCCACTTTCGCATCTTTTGGTAATCTTGAAACCTCTACTGTTTCACGTGCAGGGAAATTACCGGTAAAATATGAAGCATAAACGGCATTTACTTTGGCAAAATCATCCATACTTTTTAAGAAGATGGTTGTTTTTACAACATTATGAAAAGTGGTATTTGCAGCTTCCAGAATGGCTTCAATATTTTTCATCACGCGATGTGTTTCTTCTTCAATACCATCGGTAATCAGGTTGCCGGTCTTAGGATTGAGCGGAATTTGACCGGAAACAAAAAGCAGATTACCGGCTTTTACCGCCTGCGAATACGGACCAATGGCAGCAGGCGCTTCGTTAGTTTGAATTATATTTTTTTGCATAGAGAAATTTTAAGCGAAGAAAAATTATTTTGCAATCGAATGTAAAAGAATATGAAGATTCTATTGACAGGTGAGGCAAGTCGTGCAGAAGAACTTAGGGCAAAACTTTCAGCCATAAGTGATTTGGAAATTGACTACACCGATGGTGATGAAGACGAAGATTTTAAAGAATACGATTGTATTTTCGATTTAAATTTTGATGATGACCCTTCGAACCTTTCAGTATATGCCTCTATACGCGATAAGCCGGTATTTGTAAACGCAGTAAAGTTAAGTTTAAATGAAGCTGCATTTGTAGCGGGCGAAAAAATAAAGTGCCAGCTCTTTGGCATTAACGCCTTGCCAACATTTATAGGCCAATCAACCTGGGAGGTGAGTTTGTTTCGCAAATTTCAAAAACCCGAGTTAGATGTGCTGATGAAAAAATTTGGAATCGAATATCTGCCGGTAGAAGACCGTGTTGGATTGGTTAAGCCTCGCATTATATTTATGATTATCAACGAAGCCTGTTATACTTTGCAGGAAGGCACCGCAAGTATTGAAGATATAGATACGGCCATGAAGCACGGCACCAATTATCCCTATGGTCCTTTTGAGTGGTGTGATAAAATCGGCATCACCTCAGTGTTTGAAACCATCGCAGCTTTGTATGAAGATACTAAAGATGAACGCTATAAAATCTGTCCGCTACTGAAAACAAAATATTTGCGCAACGAAACTTTTTATAAAAAAAAGAAGGAAGAGAAAGTTGCTAAAGAAGAAGATTGGTTTTAAACGTATCTCGATCTATGAATAAAGTGCTTGTATATACCGACCAAACTTCCTCCCGACTCAAATACATTTTTGATTTGATATTGACCGATTTGCTCGGGCTGGATTATGAGTTTACACACGATAAAGATTTTTTTTCTTCTTCGCCCAGCCCAAAGTTCTCCTATTCATCTTTACCAGTAAACGATGAAATATTTTTTGAAGCCGCACCTTTACTTTTTGAAATAGTCAACAAACCTCAACCTATCAACTTTTGTGAACACGGAAGATTGAGAGGTTTTTATCCGGTGTCGGAACATTCGCGAATTCTGTTCGATATTTTTGCGTCAGCCTTTTTTATGGTTACGCGCTACGAAGAATATTTTCCTTTTCATAAAGATAAATACGACCGGTTTCGTCCTACAAGTAGTATGAGTTGTAAGGGGGGGCACCTGGAGAAGCCGATGGTGAATTATTACGCGCAGGAGCTCAAAAAAATTCTTGCCGAAAAATATCCTTCTCTGGTTTTTAAAAAGAAACCTTTCGAATACATCCCTACTTTTGACATTGACATGGCGTATTCTTATCGGAATAAAGGGGTGATAAAAAATGCAGCAGGGTATATTCGTTCGTTTGTTCTTTCTGAATTTAAAGAAATAACGGAGCGGATCAAGGTACATTTGAAAAAGCAAAAAGATCCGTTCGATACTTATGATTATCTGCTCAAAACCTGTAACGATAATTCTTTGAAAAGCATCTTCTTTTTTCTTCTGGGCGATGAATCGAGGCTTGACAAAAATATTTCTTTCGACAATGAAGCATTTCGCCAGTTGATTAAATCAATTTCAAAAAAAACCGAAACCGGTATCCATCTATCTTTCAAAAGCCATAAATCAAGCGGGCGCAGCCGCATGGAGGTCGAACGCCTTGAAAAAATTATTGATAAAAAAGTAACCCGTAATCGCTACCATTATCTCTGCTTTCATTTCCCTCATTCCTACGAACGGCTCATTAAAATCGGAATTACTGAAGATTATACGATGGGCTATGCTTCGCGAAACGGATTCAGGGCAGGAATTTGTACGCCTTATTATTTTTTTAATATCCGGAAAAATGAAGTCACCAATTTGAAAATTTTCCCTTTTGCATTTATGGATGCTACGTTTGCGCATTATCAGAAAACTGACCCCGAGTCAGCACTAAACGAAATAAGGCAATTGATGCGCTATGTATATGAAGTAGGAGGAGCCTTTTACGGCTTATGGCACAACAGTTCATTTACCGTGCAAAAGGAATGGAAAGGCTACAGTAACGTTTTTGAAACCGTTGCCTTGGAAGCATCTGCTTTGATGCAACAACAATGAAACAACTTCGAATTTTAAGCCGAAAAGAAATTGATGAACGAAAATGGGATACGCTCATCAATTCTTCCGTTGATTCATTGCCGTACGCGCTTAGTTATTATTTAGATGCTGTGGCCGAAAACTGGGAAGCGTTGGTGCTGAATGATTATGAAGCAGTAATGCCTTTGGTCTGGCTGCGAAAATTTGGTTTCAAATGTTTGTATCAACCATACTACTGCCAACAGTTGGGAATTTTTGGCAAGGAAATTTTGACTAAAGAAATGATGAAAGAGATGCTTATTGCCACGCAAAAATTTCCATACATCAATATCAATTTGAATCCTTCCATAAAAATTGTTGCCGATGAATTTTCTTTTAAAAAGAAAAAAAATCTACTGCTGGATTTAAATAAAGAATACTCAGCTATTCGGAAAAACTATTCAGAAAATCATAAACGGAATATTTCAAAAGCAGAGAAAAATGAACTTGAATTTTCAGAAGATGTTGAACTGAACCAATTTCAAGGATTTTATCTCAAAAATATAAATCGGAAGAAGGAGAATTTTAAACCACAGCATGAAAAAATTTTCAAATTGCTGACCAAAACCGTAATCGCTAATGGAACGGGGAAAGTTTTTATAACAAAAAATAAAGAAGGGGAATTGGTCGCGGCCGTAATGCTGCTTTTTCATCGAAACAGAATTATCAATATCATCAATACATCTTCGCTAGAAGGCAAAAAAACCGGAGCATCACACTTTTTATTCAATAGCTTTATTCAAAAGTTTTCAAATAGCCAAAACATACTTGACTTTGAAGGCTCTTCTATTCCCACTATTGGCCGTTTTTATGAAGGCTTTGGAGCGCAGGAGGAAATTTTTTATAACTATCATACCACATTAATCAAGAAACTAAGCCAACACTTTCTTTAAAAACCATCTTTGCTATATGATTTTTGGCAAACTCCGATTTTTATCTACTTTTAGCAGTCCTAAATAAATTCGTTTGCATGAGAAAATTATACTCTGCTCTTTTCATACTTCTGTTTAGTGTATCTACTTTTGCGCAGGATATTCATTTTTCGCAATACTACGCATCGCCACTCACGCTTAATCCCGCCCTTACTGCTAATATAAACGGTGTGTTTCGTGTGGCGGCAAATTATCGTAACCAGTGGTTCAATATTCCTACTTTAAATTCGGTAGCTCCTTATCAAACGTATCAGTTCTCTTTCGATGCGCCTATTTTGCGTGAGCGCTTAGGTAATGATGGTTTTGGTTTTGGCGGAGCATTTTACTGTGACAAAGCCGGTGATGGAGCACTTACAACTTTCAGCGGCTTGGTTTCGGTGGCATATCACAAGGCCGTTGACCGATATGGAAGAGGAAGAATTTCATTGGGTATTCAGGCAGGTGTTGTTTCGAAACAAATTAAAATACAAAACCTGATTTTCGAAAGCCAATTGGATAATTTCGGATGGAATACTTCACTTTCAAACGGGGAAACGAACTTTAACAACAAAAATATTTTATATCCTGATGTAAATGTTGGCGCTTTGTGGACACACGCACCGAAAGATAAATTTCGCTATTACATAGGGTTTTCAGCCAACCACGTATCACGTCCGCGTGAATCTTTTTTACAGGATACCCGCAACCGGTTGAATGTGCGCTTTAATGCAAATGCGGGCATGGAAATTTTTCTAAACAGCGATTATTCTTTTAGCATGACCCCAACTTTTCTATTTATGATGCAGGGTAATGCGCAACAATACAATTTCGGGTTGGGATTGAATTATTGGGTGAACGATAACGTTGCCATATTTGGTGGTGGCTGGTATAGGGTGAAAGATGCTGTGATACTGAATGTAGGTGCAGAGTTTTATAATATGCGAATTGGCGTTAGCTATGATGTTAACCATTCTAATTTACGTTCGGCTACCAAAGCACAGGGTGGTTTAGAAGTTTCGCTGATTTATATTTTCAAGAAAGAAAGACCACAGGCTATTCAGTATGAAAAGTATTGTCCTAATTTTTAAGTCATTCTGTTTTAAAATTACTATGGAAATATCAAAAGCATCTTTGCAATAAGGATGCTTTTTTAATATGCAAAAGATTTTGAACGCACAAACAACGAATGCGGGTTTTGATACATCTATACCAATAAAATAAAATTATTCCGAGATGAAATTTGTTTACCTGAGACGGCTACTGTTCGCTTTTTTTCTATCTCCGCTTTTTCTGTTAACAAATGCACAGTCCGGTTGCCCCAGCGTTAATGCGGGTAATGATGTGGCGCTTCCCTGCGGAACAAATTGCGCGAACCTTAATGCGACATTTTTTCAAAGTGGAAATACTACCACCTATGGGGTTTCTTCTATTCCTTATACTCCGTTTTCATATACTTCGGGTACGCCTATCCTTGTTAATATTGATGACATCTGGGGTAGTGTAATTAATCTGCCATTTACTTTTTGCTTTTTTGGAAATGCATACAACCAGGTTGTGGTAGGAGCGAATGGTTTAATTTCATTTGATACGGCTGAAGCAGGTCAGTATTGTGTATGGGATATTACTGCATCAGGAACGTTACCCACTACCAATATTTACGGTAATTGTATAATGGGTCCCTACCATGATATTGATCCTTCTTTAGGTGGAACGATTAAGTATCAGATTATCGGAACTGCACCTTGCCGTATTTTTGTTATATCCTACTACCAGGTTCCCATGTTTAACTCGGATAATATTCTTTCGACCTGTAGCGGCATGGACGCTACACATCAGATAGCTATTTACGAAACGACAAACGCTATTGAAATTTATATTGCGCATAAAGATGCTTGTCCAGACCAGGGTGGGCTTTTTGGCTTAAGTGGTTGGAACGATGGCCTGGCAATAGAGGGAATTCAAAATGCAACGCAAACAGTTGCATATACTGTTCCCGGCCGAAACAACACAGCGTGGACCGCGAACAATGATGCGTGGCGTTTTACTCCAAATGGACCTTCGATTGTAACTGTTGACTGGTTTCAGGGAGCCACACAAATTGGAACAGGAACTACCGTGAATGTTTGTCCGGGAAGTAACAGTACTTATACAGCTCAGGCAACATATCTGCCATGTGCCGGTGGAACTCCGGTAATAGTAACCGATAATGTGAATGTTACCCTTGCAGGTGCATTGCAGGCGGGAATAGATTCTTCACATAATGTAACTTGTTTTAGTGCCAATAATGGGGTAGCTTATGCTCATGCCACTACTACTAATGCCGGGTTAACTTATGGCTGGGCAGGAGGTCCCAACACTTTAACCTATAGTGGTCTCGCACCGGGCATATACGTTTTTACAGCATCAGATGCTTCGCTGTGTGTTAGGTCAGATACCGTGGTGATTGCTCAGCCCACTCAATTAACTGCTAACGTACCGAATGCGAGCCAAACCAATTGTTCGGGAAGTGGTACTGGCACTTTAGTAGAGGCTTCCAGTGGAGGCACCTATCCGTATTTATACAATTGGAATTCTGTACCGGCCCAAGTGGATTCTGTTTTAGATAACGTGATTGCGGGAACTTACACAGTTACAGTTACCGACACTAAAGGTTGTACAGTAACTGCCAGTGGAACACTTACTATTAGCGCTGGCGGAAATAACGTGGCATTGGGTAATCCGGTTATCACTAACATATCCTGCTTTGGCGGAAATGATGGAAGTATTACTGCCAGCGCATCAGGTGGAAGCGGAGTGTATACCTTTAACTGGAATCCCATTCAAACCGGTTCCACTATTTCAAACTTGATTTCCGGTCAATACAATGTAACCGTAGATGATGGTGCGGGTTGTACCGCATCGGGCTCCTATAATGTTACTCAGCCAACACAACTTGTCATTAATTCACCAAACATTACCAACATTGGTTGTGGTGGAATAGCTGCCGGGTCAATAACAGCAAACGTTTCGGGTGGAACGCCAACCTACACTTATAACTGGATACAACAGTCAAACAGTCAAGCGTATTCAGGGCAATTAATTAATAACCTTCCGGTCGATAATTATAACCTTACAGTTACTGATTTTAATAACTGTACAGCTACAGCAAACTATTCTATAACTGCCGCTATTCCACTTACTTTCACTCAGTCACAAACTGATGTTTCATGTTTTGGTGGCAGTGACGGAACAACTACCATAACAGTAACAACGGGGACGCTTCCGTATAATTATGATTGGAATGGAGCCGGGTCTTCATCAAATTCAACATTGAACGGAGTAGGTGCCGGACCGGTGAATGTAACTATTACCGATGCGAATTGCAGCGCAACAGCAACCTTTAATCTTGCACAACCAACACAAATTGTAATTACCAAAATGGGGCAAACAGATGTATCATGCTATGGAGGCAGTGACGGAACAATAACAGTAAGTGCAACCGGTGGTAGTGGCTCGGGTTATATATTTACTTGGAACTTAAACCCTTCACAAACGGGTACTACAGCAACCAATCTACTTGCCGGACCTGCTACGGTAATTTGCACCGATGCTAATTTCTGTACAGCATCGCAGACGTATACAATTAATGAACCATCTCAATTAACTACAACACTACAGGCTACTGATGCCTCCTGTTATCAGGCGCCTAACGGGAGTATTGTTGCTAATCCTTCAGGAGGAACTCTTCCGTATTCATATTTGTGGTCCGACCCGGATAATCAAACTACGAAAACTGCTAATGGTTTGTTGGCCGGCACTTACACTTGTGTGGTAACCGATGGAATGGGATGCTCGGCATCTGCAAATGATGTGGTGAATGAACCGGCCGATATGATTATTAATACAAGCGTTACTGCAGTGAGATGTATTGGTGACAAGAACGGAACAATATCGGTATCCGCTACAGGTGGTACTTCGCCTTATAATTATTCTGCCACACTTGACGGTGCTAATTTTGTATTTGCCACCAACGGTGTAATTATTGGTTTGGGAATAGGAACATACACGGTTATTGTTTCTGATAATAATGGCTGCACCAAAACAGTTCTGGTTACCGTGCCCAATGCAACGATTGACAACTTTACAACCTCCACAGATTCTACTTCATGTTATGGTTCTGATTACAATGACGGTGCCGTGCATATTAGCGCAACATCTATTCAAAACAGTCCTTACCAATTCAGCCTAGATAATAGCATTCCACAGTTTTCGGGAGATTTCTTTAATGTTTCAGCCGGTGCGCATACTATCACCGCTACTAACTTTAACGGTTGTATAAGTACTATTCCGGCTGTGGTTCTGCAACCGCTGCCGATTATTGTTGATGTGGTGCCGGATACGGTCATTCTTCCGCTTGGCGATGTTCAGCAAGTGCAGGTTACTTATCTGAACGCTTCGAACGTTACTTATACCTGGACACCGGAGCTTGGTTTAAGTTGCACCGATTGTCCGAATCCATTGGTAAGTCCGTTTTTCAGACAGGACTATGTGGTAACTATAAGTATGATAAACGGAACTTCAACCTGCTATGGCTCTGCCACCCTACATGCCGATGTATTAGATCCTCTACCGGTGTTTGTGCCTAATTCGTTTACTCCTAATGGTGATGGCAACAACGATGTGTTCCAGATTTACGGGCAGGGAATTAAGACCATTGATTTGAAAATATTTAATCGATGGGGTGAACTTGTTTACCAAAGTAACAATCAGTTTGAAGGCTGGGATGGAACTTATAAAGGGCAACTACAATTACCTCAGGTATTTACCTATGCTGTAAAAATTGTGTTCTTAGACGATAAGAAAACAAATAAAAAAGGAACGGTTACACTGGTGCGTTAAAACAGTTCTTCTTTCGAAACAATAATTCCGTCCTCATCGCAGTATACAAAGTGACCGGGTGTAAAAATTACACCGGCAAAGTGCACTGGAATGTTTGGTTGCCCTTCATTTCTTTTATTGCTTTTTAAAGGAATGGTGTTGAGTGCTTTTACACCTAATGCAAGTGTTGCCATAGCAGCAGAGTCGCGGATACAGCCGTAAACAATAATGCCGCTCCATTTATTTTTAATGGCAAGGTCGCCAAGCATATCGCCAAGCAAAGCACAGCGCATAGAGCCGCCACCATCTATCACCAGCACTTTGCCTTCGCCATTCTGCTCAAGTGCTTTGCGTACAAAACTGTTGTCTTCAAAACATTTTACAGTTTCAATTTTGCCACTGAAGAGTTTTGTTCCTCCGAAATCTTTAAATCCGATGGGTTCGGCAATTTGTACTTTTTTTGCATGGTTGTCGCAGAGGTCTGTGGTTTTTAACGACATAGATGGAGCGTTTATAAAATTTAAGGGGTTCCTACTTTTAATCCCGGGAATTTCATTTTCAATGATTCCAGGGTGGCCACTATTTTCTTGGCAATTATATATTCTTTATACCAGTTTTGGTCAGATGGAATGATGTTCCATTCTGCACTCTCCGAACAATTTTCGAAAACATCTTCATACGCTTTCATATAGTCGTTCCAGAATTCGCGTTCTTTCAAATCTTCATCGTTGTGCTTCCACATTTTTGTTCTGTCGCTCAGCCGCTCCTGCAAACGAATCAGTTGTTCTTTCTGAGAAACATGCAGGTAGAATTTTAAAACGACCGTTCCGGTTTCTGCCAACAATTTTTCAAAATTATTGATGTGTACAAAGCGTTCCCTGATTGTTTTTTCACCTACCCATTTGTGAACACGCTGAATCAGCACATCTTCATAATGTGAGCGGTTGAAAATATGTATCATTCCTTTTTCGGGAACCTGCTGATGAATGCGCCAAAGAAAATCGTGTTTCATTTCTAATTCACTTGGTTTCTTGAAAGGGATAACGCGGCAACCCATGGGGTTCACAGCATCAAAAACATTTTTCGAAACCCCGTCTTTACCGGAAGCATCCATTCCCTGCAGTATAATAAGTATGGCATGTTTGCTTTCGGCATACAGCAGGTTCTGTAATTCTTCGAGCTTGAATTTCAGTTTTTGGGTTTCCTTTTTTACATGTTCCTTGTTCAACCGGTTCGGAGCACGGGTATCGATGGTTTTTAATTTTATGCCGGGCATGGGAAGTTTTTTATACAGGACTAAAGTAAGTGTTTCATTTAAAGAATGAACGCCAAATTTCATCATCAGGCACTTCGGCCATGAGAACAAGGGGCTCATGAGTTACCGGATGAATTAATTTTAGTTGTTGTGCGTGTAGACAAACAGCATTTTCCTTATATGGTTTTGTTGAACCATAATGTGCATCGCCAATAATAGGGCAGCCCATGTGTGCTAACTGCGCGCGTATCTGGTGGAACTTACCGGTGATGAGTTTTATTTCGAGCTGCGAACCGGTTTGGTTCTGCGAGATAAGTTTGTAGCGAAGCACTACGCGCATAGCGTCTTTTACCTCGCGGTTTAGGATAATCGCCTTGCGTATTTTGGTATCTTTCACCAGCCAGTTAACTAATTCATCTTCTGCTTTCGGAGGAGTGTTTTCTACTATTGCCAGATAGGTTTTTTCTATTTCGCGTTTCGAAAATATTTCCATCAGCATTTTTAAAACGCTTTTCTTTTTGGCAAACAGCACCACCCCGCTTACGGGTCGGTCAAGCCGGTGCGGCAATCCTATGAAACATTTCTGCGGATATTTTTCCTGCGAACGGATGTAATTCATCGCCATTGACTCCAGCGTAAAATTTAAATGCGGCTCGTATTCTGTAACAAGACCCTGCGGTTTATTGACCGCCAGAAGTTGTTTGTCTTCATATAAAACTTGCAGTGGAGCAGGCAGCATTGCGTGAAAATAGAATTACCTCACAAAAGAACTTTCACATTATTTCTAAATAGTAAGATAATCATACCGTAACAATTCCTTAATCGTTACTTTCGCGCTCGCAAAAGATAACGCATGAAAAAAATTCTTCTCTCTGTCGGTTTGTTATGTGTGATGATGGTTTCAATTTCTCAGGTTGTTGATCGCTATCCGAACATTCAATCGCCCGGTGAAACCAGTGCAATTATTGCCTGGAGAACCGCGACCTCTTCTGTAGGAACGCTTACATGGGGAACTTATGCAGGTTCTTTGACGAACACAATTACTGAACCTTCATCCAATCAAATTCATGCAGTTACTATTTCGGGGCTTCAGCCGAATACCAAATATTATTACCAGGCAATCAGCGGAAGTTTCACCTCGAGCGTGGAATATTTCTATACCGCAAAACCGGACAATGTGCGGAAGCTGGATTTTCTTTCGTATGGCGATTGCGGGTTTAACAACAGTGTGCAGAATACTGTAGGTGCTTTGATGGCCACACAATCTGTTGACCTGGCCCTGGTAGTGGGTGATGTTGACCAGAATGTGGGTAACGATTATGATGTCCGTTACTTTCAGCGGTATAAAGATATGCTTAAACATACCTGCCATTTTACAGCTATCGGCAATCACGATGTGATGACCAACAACACTAACTATACTGATGCCTTTCATCTGTTGCACAACAATCCGGCTAACTCCGAAAAGTATTATTCGTTTACCTGGGGGAACGCCAAGTTTATTACGATTGACGGTAACAGCGATTACTCGGTCGGCTCTGCCCAGTACTTGTGGTTACAAAATGAGTTGAAATGTAACGACCGCGAATGGACATTTTTGTTTTTTCACCAACCACCGTGGTCAAACGGATGGGATATTTCTTACAACATTCCGCTTACCCCGTTTTATCATTACGAGGGAAACGCTGATATGCGCAATAGTATTGTTCCGCTATTCGAGCAATACCATGTTGATTTTGTGATGAACGGACATACACACAATTATGAGCGCGGTATTTATAACGGGGTGCGCTATTTTATTTGCGGAGGCGCAGGTGCTTCAACTCCCGATACACATATGAGCAGCAATGCGCCCAATATTCAGGTAGAAATGAATATCAATAATTACATGAAGTGGTCGGTAAGCGGTGATACCGTGCGCTATTATACCTATGACCTGAACGGAAACAAAGTGGATTCGCAAACGGTGACGAAAACATTTACTCCGTATAATGCTACGCTGACAACAGTGGGTGCTACCTGTGGGGGAAATAATGGAAGTGCTACCATAAACGTTGCAGGACCCCATACCCCGTATTCGTTTATCTGGAGCAGCGGAAGCACAACGAGCACAGCAGCTTCTTTAACAGCAGGAACTTACAATGTAACTATTACTGATGCGAACGGATGCACCAAACAGAACAGCACTACTGTTTCGCAAACAACTGCTGTGCTTTTGCAGGCAGTAGTCACTGACGAAACATGCGCAGGAACTAAGGATGGAAATATAGCACTGAACATAAGCGGAGGAACCGGTCCCTACAATTATAGTTGGGCGAACAATATTCAGCCCGACTCCCTGAATGCCGGTACTTATAATGTAACGGTTACCGATGCAAATCTTTGCACCGCTGCACAAACCGTAAACATTAATACCCTTGGCGGCAACACACGGCCTTTGCTTAGCACCATTGGAAATGGCAGGGTTGTTTGCAAAGGCGATAGTCTGCTGGTAAACGCTACTTCCGGATTTGCCACTTATAACTGGAACACCGGTAGCCATGCAACTTCATTTTATGCAAACAACGGAGGAGAATATTTTGTGAACGCCATCGACACTTTTGGGTGTGTGGTGAATTCAGATACGATTCTTTTAATCACCGATTCTGTTCCGCATTTGCAAATTGCGGTGAGCACATTTAATCTTTCGGCACAGTTTGATGCATCGCAGAGCGGACTTTCGCATTACTTCTGGGATTTCGGCAACGGCCAAACCTATAACGGCACGAACAGCCACGTTACTTATGTGTACCCTGTTCAGGGAACCTATACGGTTAAGTTGATTACGCAGCATAACTGCGGTGCAGATACTGCCTTAATCAGCGTGCATGTTCCCAATACCGTTTCGGGAATTGTTGCGTTGAGCCACGATGAAATAAAAGTTTCGATAGAGCCAAATCCTTTCAGCAACGAAACAAAGGTGATAATTGATAAAGCTGCCGGAGAAAGCTTTCAGGCAAAATTGTATAGCATAGACGGAAAACTTTTGCGCGACCTTGGAAACGTAAGCAACACGCTTAGTATTGAAAAGGGAAATCTATCTGCCGGAGATTATTTTTTACTCATCAGCAACGAATGGTTGAAAACCACGCTGAAATTAGTGGTAGAGTAAATCATGCGTTCCTTTTCTGCCAAAAATATTTTACTGCTTCTTCTCTTTTCTGTGTTTATGGGTGGCAAAGTATCTGCTCAAAAGCCGGTGGCTGAATTAAAACACAAAAAATGTTTACTGAAAGGCAAGTGGCAATTGGTGCAGACTTTTACCGATTCGGCTTTACACAAAGTGGTTAAAGAAGAATACGATGCGATAGTTTGTTTCAAACCTTTTCATCGTTACACCGAAGAAGTTCGCTATGAAGGATATCATTGGATGATTGAAGGTAGGTGGCAAGTATACCGGCATAAAGCAACCTTGAGTTTAACGGAACGCAAATATGGTTTCAGCAACCTGGAATTGAAATATGTGCCTGCGGATATTTTGTTTGAATTATCTGAACTGACAAAGAATAACTGGACCGGTAATACTACTGCAGAAAACAAGCCTGTGAAGCTGTTTTACAGCAGGATAAAAAAGCGATAGTTTGCCCTGCGCGAAAAAAGTTGAAACGATATTGGCAAAATTTCGAAAGAAATTTACATTTGCCGTCCCTTAAGCAGGGTTGCAACTCCAAAAGCAGTGTGTTACCTGATAAGCTTGAGCAAGAAAAGGAAGTTTTCCGGCTGGTTGCCGAAAACAAATAGACGGAAAACATTCCTCCTTAGCTCAGCTGGTTAGAGCACAAGACTGTTAATCTTGGGGTCCTTGGTTCGAGCCCAAGAGGGGGAGCTGAAAGGCGGTGAGAAATCACCGCCTTTTTTGTTTCAGGCCGATTATATTCGCGCCCGATTCTTAACCATTAATTAATCACATGTCATTACTAACTGTTGGAACTGTTGCCTTTGATGCTATTGAAACCCCTTTTGGAAAAACCGATAAAATTGTAGGCGGTGCGGCTACTTATATAGCATGGAGCGCTTCGTACTTTACCAATAAAGTAAATATCGTTTCGGTAATTGGTGATGATTTTGATATGAACGAACTGGAACTGCTGCGCAAACGCGGAGTAGATACCACCGGTATTGAAATTAAAGAAGGCAAGAAAAGTTTTTTCT
Organism: uncultured Bacteroidota bacterium; assembly: GCA_903927935.1. Lineage (GTDB taxonomy): Bacteria > Bacteroidota > Bacteroidia > Chitinophagales > LD1 > Bog-950. The sequence goes on from CAIYOV010000081.1 coordinate 33,914, forward strand.
GGAGCGGTAAGTATCACCTGGATATGAATTCGAGAGATACACTGGTGACCGATTTGAATGTGCTGCTCGAATTCAACCCCATTATTCCTGAAAGTTATTACGACAGCAATATTCTTTTGCTGGGCAATATTGACCCTAACCTGCAGATGAAGGTGATTGAGCAGTTGCCTAAACGCCCGAAGTTAGTGGTGCTGGATACCATGAACTTCTGGATGACTCCCGGCTTTATTCATAAGCTGCGCGAGGTGATATTGAAAGTTGATGTGCTGGCAATTAACGATGCCGAGGCACGTGAACTATCCGGTGAGTATTCGCTGGTTAAGGCGGCCAAGAAAATTCTTACAACGGGCCCTAAGTATCTTATTATTAAAAAAGGCGAGCACGGAGCCTTACTGTTTCACGAAAACCAGGTGTTTTTTGCTCCGGCTCTTCCGCTCGAAGATGTGTTTGATCCTACCGGTGCCGGTGATACCTTTGCCGGTGGTTTCTGCGGTTATTTAGATAAGAGCCGCGACATTAGTTTCGAGAACATGAAACGCGCAATTATTTATGGTTCGGCTATGGCCAGTTTCTGTGTAGAAAAATTCGGAGCAGAACGTTTGCGCAACCTTACTCACCACGATATTGAAGACCGTGTGAAAGACTTTATTGAACTGGTGCAGTTTGATATAGAGTTGGAGGATTAAACCCCTAAATCCCCTAAAGGGGACTTTAAAGGCAGACTATATGAGCAAAGAAAAACATAACATGTTTTACGGAGCCGATGTAATCGTGTTTGAAAATGCTAAAAAGTTGCGGGAGAATATGACAGCAGCGGAGCGGCTGTTATTTGAAGCATTATCAAAAAATAAATTGGGGGTACGATTTAAAGCTCAACATCCGCTTTCGCTTTATGTAGTTGATTTCTATTGTCACCGGGCAAAACTGGTAATTGAAATTGATGGAGATGTTCATTTTAATGAAGAAGCACAAAAGGCAGATAACGAAAGAACCCGGGTAATAGAGGATTTAGGATTGAAAATAATTCGCTTTACAAACAAAGAAGTTTTCAAAAATATAGTCGAAGTAACTTTCGAAATAGCAAAATGTGTAAATGAAAGATTTTCTCAAAGTCCCCTTTAGGGGATTTAGGGGTTATCATCCAAACTCCGGCTTTTCTTTCACTTCTTTGGTCAGCATCAATTTGGCAGACTTGAGTGAAGTATTCTGCACTACTAAAAATTTCTTTACGGGTTGCTCGGCTTCAACGGTAATTACTTCACCGGCAGTAAGCGTATGTTTTTTAGATGGGGTTTCGTTGATGTTATTTGCCTGCCAGTATTCCACTGTTTCTTTTCCCTGATTGGTCAGCGACACGTTGTATTTTTTCAGCAGTTTGGTCAATGCTGTTTTTCTGATTCCCGAAATGCCCAGGGCAAACCAGCTCTTAGTAGTTTTAGGATGATGCCTTTGTGCCAGCCGGAACTCATCGCGCAGCACCGGGCTTTCGCGATACACTTCGCCCGCGGCTTCGGCCACCTGCTGACCAAACCCATAAAATTTATTGAGCGCCTCTATGCGTTTGCGCGTTTCGGTGGGGCGCTCTTTCTTTTTCAGTTGCTGCTTGTTGTTGTCATCGCGCAGCTCGATGGCCAGGGTGGCAATGGCATCAATGGCCGCCTGGGTGTAGTTCTGCGCAATCAGTTCGGTCTTGTATTTAGTGGCCACGCCATAGAGCGTTTCCATAAACTGCACCATGCGCAGGCGGCTGTTGCACACCTTGGTGTAAGTGCCTTCGCCAAATTCTTTCAGGGCTTCTTTGTTATCGGGAAAGGCCTTGCCGGCAAAGTATTTTACATCCTTATATTTTGCCTGGCATTTCTTCAAAACCTTGTTGGCATCATCAATCAGAAAGCCGTCAGCAAGGATAATATCCTCGTCATCCTCAATTACTCCATATTCATGCATTCCCTCAAAAGCAGCTTTCCAGTCCGCAAGATAGGCGGCATTTAAATGCGGGTCGAAGGTGGTGAAATCGGCCAGATGTTTTTCGAAAAACCGCATGGCAAGAAAAAGTTTCGATATCATACGACTGTCTTTGCCCTTGTATGTGCGTTTTGCTTCCATTTGATGGTGATTATGATAAGTCGCTAAACTAAAAAAGAAGTTCCACAAAATAAAATTTGAAGTTTATTATTTAGATAATGAAGTTTTAACTATAAAAATGAAGGTATCTGATTTTATAAATAGAGTATTTGAAAATATAAATACAGTATTTATTAAAAAATATGAAGTATCTGATTCAAAATAGTAAGTATTTACTTTAAAAAATAAAGTCTTTAATTAAAACAACTACTAAATTTAAGTAGAGACCTAAAATTTATAATTAGAGAACAGAAATAATAACATAGAGACTTAATAATAGGAATTAAAAACTAAATAATATAAAGTAAATACCTAAAAATGATTACTAAAGACTCACTAATTTAGTTTAGGGACTTAAAATAATGCTATAGAGACTTTATAAAATGATATAAAGACTTGATAAAATGAAGCATATACTTATAGTATTAGTAGATGAAAGCAAAAATGTTACTCAATTGAGTAACAAAACCATCTTAATGCTCGCGTATAGGCATCATCGCGCAAAAATAAAGCCCTTAGAAGAAGAAAGACCGTGCTGGTCGGTAAGTTTAAGCAGGTAGTAGCCTGATGGAAGAAAAAAATCTTTTATGAGCCCCAAGTTAGGCGAAAAGTTTTTATGGGTCAGCACACAATTGCCGAGCATGTCATATATAAACGTCTACAGGTGCAGCGTTTTGTATTAGCTAAAGAAGAGTATTTTTAATACGAGAATGAAAAAGATTTTATCAGCTATTGCTTTAATAATTGTAATGCTAACAGCATGTCACAAAGAGAAGAAAGTATTAGGCTGTACAGACCCTACTGCTAATAACTATAATTCATCTGCTAATACAAATGATGGAACCTGTCAATACTGCCCAATACGGGATGGGACTTGCACTTATAGCGATACTGCGCTTGCGAACCAAATGATATTGGGCAAATGGAATTTAAGACTTGTTAGCTACAGCTGGCCTCACAGCCATGATTCTTATTGTTACACAGGTCCACCTGATTATTTAGAGTTCTTCCCAAACCATCTCGTAAACATTCGTGACTCCTTTGGTACAATAAAGACTATCACTTATGAATTTGGTTACGATACTGCAGGTGGAAAGATGTACGATAAATTCAGAATTTTAGATTCAGCTACTTCTGAAAAAGAATATGTAACGGTATGCGATAGTTCATTTACCATATTTAAATGGGGACCCTTGCCTTTTGGGTACGATTTCTATTATGTCAAAGCGTGGTGATTTGCCTTTAACTATAACAACCCCTTCTCCAACAAATACTCCGCAATCTGCACCGCATTGGTAGCCGCACCTTTGCGTAAGTTATCGCTGACTATCCAGCAGTTAAGCGTGTTAGGCTGCGTTTCATCTCTGCGGATGCGGCCTACAAACGTATCGTCTTTTTCGTGAGCGTGTATCGGCATAGGGTATTTCAGGTTCTTTACATCGTCCACTACCACCACACCCGGTGAGGCAGCGAGCAAGGTGCGCACTTCATCTACATCAAAATCCTTTTCAAACTCAATGTTCACGCTCTCGCTATGTCCGCCAATGGTAGGTATGCGCACGGTAGTAGCGGTAACGCGGATGCTGTCATCGCCCATTATCTTTTTGGTTTCATGCACCATTTTCATTTCCTCTTTGGTGTAACCGTTATCCAAAAACACATCAATGTGCGGCAGCGCATTCATATCAATCTGATACGGATAAGCCATTTCGCCCTTAATACCAGCTCGCTCGTTCATCATCTGGTCAACGGCTTTTTTACCTGTGCCGGTTACGCTCTGGTAAGTGCTAACCACCACGCGCTTAATTTTGTATTTATCGTGCAGCGGCTTAAGCACCACCACCATTTGTATGGTAGAACAGTTGGGGTTGGCAATAATTTTATCGTTGGCGGTAAGCACCTGCGCATTTACTTCAGGCACCACCAGCGGAATGTTTGGCTCCATTCTCCAGGCACTGGAGTTATCAATCACCGTGCAGCCGATAGCGGCAAACTTAGGCGCCAGTTCTTTACTGGTAGAACCACCGGCACTGAAAATTGCCACATTTGGTTTTTTGTCAAGCGCTGTTTGAAAGCCCACTACAGCATATTCTTCTCCTTTAAACACAACCTTTTTGCCCACGCTCTTTTCGCTGGCAACGGGAATTAACTCAGTTGCCGGAAAATTTCTTTCGGCCAGCACCTGCAACATTTTTGTTCCCACCAAACCGGTGGCACCTACTACGGCTACTTTCATGATATTTTATTTTGAGGATGCGAATAAAATCTATCTTAGTGCTACATGAAAATGTTTTTGCCAAAATATTTTACCATTCTTTTTTTGCTGCCGTTGTTTTCGTTTGCACAGTTAGCCGATAACTTCAGCGATGGAGATTTCACCAACTCTCCGGCATGGGCAGGCAACACCACCGATTTTACTGCTGCCGCCAATATTCTTAACAGCATCGGTCCGCAGGCATCCAGTGTCATATATCTTTCAACGGCCAATACTTTAATCGATTCTGCCGAATGGAATTTTCTGCTGCGCCTCGATTTTAATCCGAGCTCCACCAACCAGGTGCGCATATTTTTAGTGAGCGACCAACCCGATTTATCAGGAAGCTTAAACGGCTACTTTATACAATTTGGCGAAACAGGAACCGCACCCGACTCGCTCGACATCTTTAAACAAAGCGGCACCACCACCACTAAAATATTCACGGGTGCTTCAGGAATAATGACAAGTGCCACAACTAATTCAGTGCGCATAAGAGTAGTTCGCCACACCGGTGGCACGTGGGATGTATATGCCGATAAAACAGGAGGAACATCATACACTGCCGAAGGAAGTTTTACCGATAACACAATCATCAGTACTAATTATTTCGGAGTAGTCTGCGATTATTCCACGGCCTCGCGCTACAATCTTTATTACTTCGATGATTTCAGTATCGGCAACATTGCTACCGATACAACCAAACCAATGGTTGCAAACGTAAATGTGCTTTCATCCAATGCCATTGACGTAAAGTTTTCCGAGCCGGTAGAGATAACCAACGCGCAAACACCGGCTAACTATCCGGTGAATAACGGAATAGGAAATCCTTCAACAGCAACAAGAGATGGAAGCGATTTCAGTCTGGTGCATCTTACTTTTTCAAACGCTTTCGTAACCGGCACAACCTACACACTCAACATTTCAGGCGTAAACGATTTGGCGAACAACACCATGAACACCTATTCGTTTCAGTTTGCTCTTGCCGCGGTGGCCGAAAAATACGATGTGCTCATCAACGAAATTTTCCCCGATCCTACTCCGCAAGTTGGGTTGCCGAATGCAGAGTTTGTGGAATTATACAACCGCAGCAATAAAGCCATCAATTTAAAGAACTGGAATTTAACCAAAGTAGGTAGCACCGGTGCCACACTCAGCAGTTATCTGCTGCTGCCCGATTCGTTCATTATCATCACAGGTACTTCTGCCGCTGCTGATTTTGCCGCTTATGGTTATGCCATGGGCGTAGCTTCTTTCCCCGCCCTCACCAACACCGGTGACCAGCTTTTACTCAAAGACAGCAACGGCACGCTCATCCACTATGTAGACTATGACGATACCTGGTATCACGATAATGCGAAAGCTGACGGTGGCTGGACCCTCGAATTAATAGATGCGCAAAACCCTTGCAACGGAAAAGAAAACTGGCGCGCCAGTATGGATGCCACTGGTGGCACACCGGACAGAAAAAATTCGGTAGCCACTAATAACCCCGATACTATTCTTCCGCAATTAGTGCGCGCCACGCTCGAAGATAACAACACCCTGCTGCTCTATTTCAGCGAACCGGTGAACAATGGCACCGCATCATTGGCCTCTAATTATGTTATCAATAATGGTGTGGGCTCTCCGCTGCTGGCCTTGCCGGTTCCTTTCGATTATACCACGGTGCGCCTGGAGTTCGGACAGGATTTTTCTTCCGGAGTTTTATACTCGGTAAAAGTTTCAAACCTTACCGATTGCAGCGGCAACCCCATTGGCATGAACGACTCCGCCCGCTTTGCCATTGCCGACAGCGCACAGCCAAACGATATTGTCATCAACGAAATCCTCTTCAATCCCCGTACCGGTGGTTACGATTTTGTAGAACTCTACAACCGCAGTAGCAAAGTGATTGATTTGAAAACACTCGACATTCAGGAGAAAGACATCAGCGACCCTCAAACCATTCTCGAACAGGCACCGGTGAGCGTTCAGAGTTATCTGCTGTTTCCTCAGGAGTTTGTAGTACTTACCGAAAACACCGAAAATATTCAGCAGAATTATTTAGTAGAAAATCCGAATGCCTTGTTGCAGGTTACGTCACTCCCCAATTATGACGATAACCAAAGCATCTGTGTGCTGAGAAATCATAACAGCAACACCATTGATTCCTTGGCCTACGACCACAACTGGCATTTTGCCCTGCTCGATGTAGAAGACGGGGTTTCGCTCGAACGCATTGATTACAACAAACCCACTCAGGACAAAAGCAACTGGCACAGCGCAGCCTCTACGGTTGGCTTTGCTACGCCCACTTATCGCAATTCGCAATTCAGCGAAACCGGCATTATCGATGATGAAATAAAAATTGAGCCCGAAGTGTTTACTCCCGATAACGATGGCGAGAAGGATTTCACATACATCCTCTATAAATTTTCTGAAGCCGGATACGTCATGAACGCAAAAGTGTATGATACAAAAGGAAGAGAAATAAGAACGCTTGCCCACAGCGAATTACTTGGCAGTGAAGGCAAATTAATGTGGGACGGTATTGATGATGACAACCAAAAAGCCCGCACCGGTATTTACATCGTATCTATCGAAATCTTCAATCTCCAAGGCAAGGTAAAACGCTTTAAAAAGCAGGTTGTATTGGGCGCAAAGCTGAATTAATCTTCCAAAAGGTTGACTTTTGCTGCAAAACCTTTATTTTAACGTTTTAGGATACACGACACGGTTTTACATGAAAGCAGTTTACTCTTTTTTGTTTCTGCTGGCTTTTGCCAGTACAACATTCTCTCAGGCGTTGTTTAATAATAACGGAGCGGATATTTATGTGAAAGATGGTGGCTTTATGATTGTGAAAACAAATTCGCTCCACAATAATGAGATAGCCGGTACCGGTGTAATAGATAATGCCGGAACCATTGTAGTAGAAGGAAATATTACCAACGATGGCTCAATCAATGCAGCCGGAGATACCATTCGCCTAAGCGGTGACTGGATAAATAATAATTCTTACACCGGTAACAGCAGTTGGGTAGATATGTATGGAGGCAATCAGTTGATTACCGGTACTGCTATTACCACATTCAACAACCTGAATCTTGGAGGAGGAAGCGTGGTAAAACGTCAGCAGAATATCGATGCGGTTACTTCGGGCCTGTTAGTCCTGAACAATGCAGAGCTTGCTACCGATGCAAACGAAATGCTGGTGAGTAATCCCAATACAAACGCCATTACCTGGAACAGCGGATTTGTAAGTTCTGTAAATACAGGAAAACTTTCACGCTCTACCAATTCAACCGGTGCTTATATCTTTCCGGTGGGTTCTCCTTCGTACAACAATCCGCCAAGTATTTTCCGCCCTGTTGAATATGCACCAACTGCGTCTGCTGCAAATACATACGGAGCTATGGTGGTAAAAGGTGATGCTACTAACGATGGATATAATATCAACATACTCGATGATGTGCTTTGCAAGGTGAATCCGTTTTTCTATCACCGCTTGTATCATTCAACTGGCAGTGATGCCACCTCATTAAAAATGTTTTTCAACCCTTCCAGCGATGGTGACTGGACCGACCAGGCACATTGGGACGCTCCGAGCAGATGGAATTATATAGGAGCCTCTACCGCAGGAAGCGGACTTGGACTTTCCACCGTAAGTGTTGCCGGAGTAAGCGATTTTCAACCCGAACCGTTTGCATTATCAAGAAGGAAATTCACGGTGAATGCCGGACCGGATGTTGACCTTACTCTTGGTCAATCCACTACACTTAATCCCACCATCAGCACAGGTTCGGTTACCTCTTATAACTGGACACCGTCTGTAAACTTAAGCTGCGGTAATTGCGCATCTCCGGAGGCAACCCCCGGTGTAACTACAGAATATCTGATTACGGTAGTGGATGATGCAGGATGCAGCATTTCTGATTCATTGATAGTGAGAGTATCTTCTCCGGAACTGCTTATCCCAACCGCATTCTCTCCAAACGGAGACGGGGTGAATGATGTGTTCAGGGCATTGAATAAAAATTTAACGAAGTATAATTTGCAGGTGTATGACCGTTGGGGTGAAATGATTTTTGAGACCAGTGATCCATCCGAAGGATGGGATGGGGTTTATCAAGGCATCAATCAGCCGCTCGGTGTATATGTATGGCAATGCAATTATTTGTTTTCGGGAATATCAAAATCAAAAACCGCAAAAGGAAACGTAACCCTGATGCGGTAGTTTTTATAGTAGGACACACATTTTTTGGATTTATAAATAGTAGAAGTATGAAAAAGGGGATTGCACTGATAGTATTTTTAATTTCACTGAATTATTTCGCCTTTACTCAGGCTCCGCAACGCGTAAATTATCAGGCGGTGGTACGGAATAGTTCAGGTCAGCCGGTAGCCAACGGCACTTCGGTAAAATTGCGAATATCTATTCATGATATTACTTCCACCGGTACCGTTGTTTATCAGGAGGTAATCAATACATCTGCTAATCAGTTTGGAATGGTGAACGTACAAATTGGCGCGTTAAATAACCTCGCCATTGTTGATTGGGGAAGTGGTGCTAAATACATGCAGGTGGAAACTGATTTAAACAACACTGGTACATTTACAGATATGGGCACTTCGCAGTTGATAAGCGTGCCTTATGCATTATATGCTGCTAACAGTGCAATCGGACCAACAGGGCCAACAGGTATGGGAGTGCAGGGCCCCCCGGGTCTGATGGGACCAGCAGGTGCAGCAGGAACTACCGGTCCAACCGGCCCTCAGGGCTTTGATGGATTAGATGGTGTAGATGGACCCGGTTATTTAGCTACATCAACTACTCAAATTACAATTGGCCTTGGTAGTAAGACATTTGTCACGCAAACCGGATTAGCATATGCTCCCTTTGATAGGACAAGAATTTCTAATACAAATGCAAATTATTTAGAAGGTACGGTTACTTCCTATTCAGGATTTATTCTAACCGTCAATGTAGATAGAACGATCGGTAGTGGTACATTTTCAGCTTGGAATATTGGACTTGCGGGAGATGTTGGCGCCACCGGTGCGACTGGTGTAGCCGGTGCAATTGGTCCTTCCGGGATCGGTGCAACTGGTGCGCAGGGTGTTACCGGTCCCACGGGCGCAGCTGGTCTTAATGGAACAAACGGAGTAACAGGAGCACAGGGCCCAACAGGTCCGACAGGCCCAGCCGGCCTTAATGGTACGAATGGAGTTACCGGTGTAACTGGTTCACAGGGTTTACAGGGAGCAGTTGGTCCCCAAGGTCCACAGGGCATTCAAGGGATAACAGGTGCAAACGGAAGTAATGGTGTAACGGGTCCACAAGGATTGCAAGGAGCAGTCGGTCCTCAGGGTATACAAGGAATTCAAGGAGTAACAGGAGTAAATGGCGCAACCGGTGTGCAAGGCCCAACGGGTCCAACTGGTGCGAATGGAACTAATGGCGCTACAGGCGTGCAAGGTCTACAGGGAATTCAAGGTGTAACAGGTGCACAGGGTCCTCAAGGCATCCAGGGAGTAACAGGTGGAAATGGAACAACTGGAGCAACCGGCCCTCAAGGTCCAACGGGTCCGACCGGAGTTAACGGCACCAATGGATTAGATGGAGCTACAGGTCCGCAAGGATTACAGGGTATACAGGGAATTCAAGGTGTAACAGGAGCAAACGGTGCAACAGGCCCACAAGGTATTCAAGGGTCAACCGGAGCCAATGGAATAGATGGAGTAACCGGTCCTCAAGGCTTGCAGGGTGTTCAGGGAATCCAAGGTGTAACCGGAGCAAATGGCACTAATGGCACCACAGGTGCACAGGGCCCAACAGGTCCAACGGGTCCTACGGGAGCAAACGGCACGAACGGAATAGACGGAGCCACCGGTCCGCAGGGATTACAAGGTGTGCAGGGGATTCAGGGAGTAGCAGGAGCTAATGGCGTAACTGGTGC
>CAIYOV010000082.1 GCA_903927935.1 uncultured Bacteroidota bacterium
CAACTCATCAATAAAAGATAAATCATGGCAGTTTTAAGTTTTGTAGAAGTATCGGAAGGGAAAATAAAGAAAGCATCTGTTGAAGCTGCTTACTATGGTTCTAAAGTAGCTGAGAGTCTTGGAACCGATTCAGTATCGGTTGTTCTAGGAGCTGCTTCTGCAGAAGAATTAGCAACACTTGGAACATTGGGTGTTAAAAAAGTGCTTCATGCAGCAGATGCACGTTTCAATAACTTTGATTCAAAGGCTTTTGCAAAAGCTGTAAGTGAAGCAGCTAATACAGCTGGAGCTAGCGTAGTTGTGCTTGCATTTAATCAGAATGGAAAGTTGCTTGCTCCCCGATTGAGCGTAAGATTAAAAGCCGGTTATGTCCCCGGTGCCGTTGAATTGCCTGTGTTTAACGGAGCAAGTGCTACCGTAAAGAAAAACGTATACTCCGGTAAAGCTTCAGCACAATATCAATTGAATACTGAAAAGAAAGTGATTGCTGTAAATCCTAACTCACTTTCACCGGTTCGGGGAAGTGGTGCTGCTACTGTTGAAGCAATTACTCTTTCATTAGCCGATACAGATTTTACTTCTGTAGTGAAAAATACAGATAAAATTGTCGGTGAAATTCCTTTGAGCGAAGCTGAACTCGTTGTATCAGCCGGTCGTGGTTTGAAAGGACCTGAAAACTGGGGAATGATAGAAGAACTTGCTCACTTACTGGGAGCTGCGACTGCTTGTTCACGCGCAGTAGCAGATGTTGACTGGAGACCGCATCATGAGCATGTTGGACAAACCGGTCTAACTATTCGCCCAAATCTTTACATCGCTGTTGGTATTTCAGGAGCTATACAGCATCTGGCAGGGGTAAACGGTTCTAAAGTAATTGTGGTAATTAACACTGATGCTGAAGCGCCCTTCTTTAAAGCAGCCGATTATGGTATTATAGGAGATGCTTTTCAGGTTGTACCTAAACTGATTGAAGAAATCAAGAAATTAAAAGCTACTCACTAATATTTATGAAACTGATAAATGTCATGCTTGTTCTAACCAAAGCATGACATTTTTATTTTCACAAAATCCCTTTACTTTTCGCACCGCTTGCATTACTTTAGAATTAGATGAAAAAAATTGAGCTCGATATAATTGCACTTTCGCACAGCGTAACACAGTCGCATTCGTTTGCCGTAGTGTTAGGTGAAGTTGGCGGTTCACGCAGACTTCCGATCGTAATTGGAGGTTTCGAAGCACAGGCAATTGCTGTGGCTCTGGATAACATGAAGCCTTCTCGTCCGCTTACGCACGATTTGATGAAAACGATGTGCGACACATTTGAGATTGAATTAGAATATATCTTCATTTCGAAATTGGTGGATGGAGTATTTTATTCAAACTTAGTTTGTAAAAGAGGTGCAGAGTATTTCGAAATTGATTCCCGCACGAGCGATGCGCTTGCGCTTGCTGTTCGTTTCGATTGTCCCATTTATGTGGAAGAATCAATCCTGTTGGAAGCAGGAGTAGAGGCTGACCCGAACGAAGAAAATGCACTTCCGGAAGCCGAAGAAAAAGAACTAACCGAACTTACCAGCCCTGTTGCTCCAACTAACTACAACCAAATGTCAAGTTCTGAATTGCAAACACACTTAAAGGCAGCACTTGACAACGAAGATTATGAATTAGCCGCACGGATCCGTGATGAACTGAACCATAGAAAGTAATAATCTCGCCAGTCTTTCTTATTTACAATTCACTATTTCTCCTATGTTTGAACCAATCAAATTTTAAGTATGGAAAGATTTTCAGGCCTGATAGGTGTTGCATTAATTCTTGGAATTGCTTTTGCAATGAGCAATAATCGTAAAGCAATCAATTACAGGTTGGTGTTAAGTGGCCTGGGCCTGCAGTTGACGTTGGCCCTTTTTGTTCTCAAGACAAGCATCGGTCAAAATACATTTCAATATTTAGGTGATAAAATAAAACGTCTATTAGAGATGGCAGACAAAGGAGGGGAATTTGTTTTCGGTGGTTTAATGCGTCCTGATTTACTGCATCCGATTTTTGGTGACCACTATAGCTTTCTATTTATGTTTCGAATTATGCCTACTATTATTTTTGTGGCAGTGCTTGTAAGTATTGCTTATCAAATCGGTATTATGCAGGTGGTCGTTTCTGCCATTGCCCGTGCGGTACATTTTTTAATGCGAGTTTCAGGTAGTGAGGCATTGTCAAACGTTGCTTCAACATTTGTAGGACAAGTTGAGGCGCAGATTATGATTAAGCCTTACATCAGTTCAATGACCATGAGCGAGTTGTTGGCGAGCATGAGCGGAAGTATGGCGTGTATTGCCGGTGGAGTGATGGCAGTTTATATCTCTATGGGTGTTCCTGCACCATATTTGTTAGCAGCAAGCATAATGGCGGCACCGGCTTCATTAGTAATTGCAAAAATTGTTTGGCCTGAAACTGAGGAAAGTGCAACAAAGGGCGCTGTAAAATTAGAAGTGAAGAAAGCACACGCTAATCTACTGGATGCTATTTCGCACGGAGCAGGCGATGGCTTAAAAGTATCGCTTAACGTAATTGCCATGCTCATTGGCTTTATTGCACTTATTGCTTTGGTAAACGCTATTCTTATTAAGGTAGGAACGCTCATTGCTATGACCGGTATGAATCTAGATATTATCGGAATAAATCTCAACAATTTTACGCTCGATTCTATTTTTGGATCATTGTTCTCTGTGTTTGCATGGGCCATGGGAGTGCCTCATGCCGAAATTCATACTGTAGGAACTTTACTCGGAACTAAGCTTGTGATTAATGAGTTTGTAGCTTATGCCAATCTTTCACCAATGATTGCCGCACATACACTTTCACCTAAAGCATTGGTAATAGTAAGTTTTGCTCTATGCGGCTTTGCTAACTTTAGTTCTATTGCAATTCAGGTGGGTGGTATTGGAGAACTCGCACCGGATAGAAGAAAAGACCTCGCAAAGCTAGGCTTTAAAGCTTTGATGTGCGGAACACTTGCCAGTTATCTATCTGCAACTATTGCTGGGATACTTTCGTAATTGAATACTACTTCTTCGAGCGCATTTTAAAGCTCCATTCAACTTTAAACCGTGCTTCCACTTCACCGCTTTTTGAAGTACCTATACTGGTAGCGGTGAATGTTTGTGGTTCGCCTGTAAGAACTGCCCGCTCAACTACTTCGTTCATCTTTTTCCCTTCATTGAAGGTGAACGTAGTGATACCCGTTGCTTTTTTTACAAAGTCAGCCTCGAGATGCGTAACCAGCATAGATACAGATGGCTTGGACCCGTTAGTGAACATCATGCCGTGCATACCTGTACTCATTTCACCTGCCATTGATAGCACCGCAAAATAAGTTGACTTAAAAGGGTTTTGATTGATCCAGCGATAAGGCACAGTAATTTGACATTGCTCTGCATCAACCGATTTTACTTTCAGTCCGGCAATGAAACCCATAGGCAAACGTCCGGCAAGAAAAATTTCAAACAGCAAAGTGTTGTTCAGCATTTTTAATGTTTTAGGGTCATTTGCTTTTCTCCATTCGCGGTATTGCTCTAATAGTTCTGTATTGCTCATTTGATTTTTTGTATTTAAGTCCCGCTTAGGGGATTTAGGGTTTAGATTTTTTGAAGAATGTCAATTAAAGTTTGATTTTTTTTCTCTTTAGCAAGATTAAAATTTTCTTCCCCCGTTGCAAGATTTCTTTCCACCACGCACAACTGGTAAAAGCTTTGCTTCTCGAACAGACAGGGATACACAAAGCCAAGTCCGTCACCCGTTTCGCAATCGGCTTTGTATTTTTCTTTACGAAGTGCGAACGTGTTTTTATCGGCATAATGATTTACTGTTACACCAACCACCTTTTTAAAGGGAGCAAACACATTCATATAAGCATTGGTAAGATTGATAAATCCACCACGAATGTGCGGCTCATCTTCGCGGCCCAATAAATTAAAATCGTAATGGTCTTTCCATTCGTTGTTTACCATCATGCCAAAGTCACCGGGTTTCTCATTTACAATATTCAATACACTGCCAATGGCAATTTCTTCTTTGTAAGTATTGCTAAATGAAACTTTAAGCGCTAAATGATATTTCTGATGCGATAAAACTTTGGTGAGTTTATAGGTGGTTTGATAAAGTCCGACACCGGTTTCAAGAATATCTATTTCGTGATGTAGGATTTTTGTTGAATAAAGAAACCTGAAAGACGAATTGGGCAGGAGGGAAGATGAAAAGTTTTCTAAGAAACCTTTCAGATCATTAAGCGAAGAAACACAAATCAGCAATTTCATTTACTGGTTACTGATTGCTTCAAGAATAAACTTATTCATTTTCATTCCTGCTTTAAAGTAGGAGAGGATGAGTGTGTCTAATTTGTCGCCCGTAATATCTTTTCGGGTGAGTTTGGCACCATACCAGAACTGCTTATTCGCTATGTAGGGCTGTTCTTTTACAAACTCTTTATACTCCGCGGGTAATACTTTGTTTTTATCACCATTCAGAGTGCTGTATTTCTCTTTAAATGACTTGTCATTCAGTATTTTTTTAAACCCACCGTTGTTGTAATAAATTTCCTGACGGATTTTTGCCAGTTGATCTTTGCTTACTTCATACTTTCCTCCACCCACTAAAAGATCTTTCGAACCAATATGAATATAAAAGCCTGGGTAGTCAATATCCTGTGTTCCTTTTCGGCTGAATACTGCGGCAACATTATTCTTATAAGGCGATTTATCTTTACTGAAACGGATGTCGCGGTTAATACGGAAAATGTTTTTATGAATTTCGCGGTTTAAATCCGGAAAGTCTTTCAGCAGTTTTTCGTTGATGTCGGTTACTAATTTTTTGAATGGAGCCTTTACATCATTCTCGTAACGGCTTCTGTTTTTCTCGAACCATTCTTTGTTGTTGTTCTTTTCTAATTCATCGAAGAATTTGAAGAAAGCAGGAGTAAAGTATTTCATATAGATGATTTGATGGTAATAATAGTTATTCAGTTAGCGGTTCACCGGTTGAGTTGATTGGATTTTTTCTTCCAACGTTTCCATCAGGGAACTTAACCTGAAAGGTACTGAAGCGTATATCTGCTTTATAAAAATCAGTAGAAGTTATCTGAGCACCGCTTTCAAAAGCATTGTTCATATCGGTATAATCATTATTTCGTGCTTCCCATGTTTCAGCATCGCTGCGGGTACGGATGATGTAGCCTTTCTTTACAAGTTCCTTGATTTTTTC
>CAIYOV010000083.1 GCA_903927935.1 uncultured Bacteroidota bacterium
GTGTATTTATCGCCAATAATATCTTCTGCTGTTTTCATTAAACTCATGCTTATCCAGCTTTCGGCACCTTCCACTAATTCTCCGTTCAAACGTAAATCAATTCCTGCGGCATAACCTTTTGAAGAATTTGTTCCGAGATAGCGAATCAACACGTTGTCGTATTTATAGGGAACCAAATCCCATAGATACTTGTAGTAAACTTCGGTAGTAAAACTGAAGTTGCGTTTCCATGCCTTGAAAGCATAGTTTAAACCAAGCACAGCATGCAAACTTTTTTGGGAGCGAAGATTTGTATTTACATTTCCATCAAGGTCGCGCATCTCTCTATAGAAAGGAGGCTGGTAGTAAGTTCCCACCGCAGCAGTTAATACAATGTCCGATTTGCTTTTGGGCTTGTAACTCAACTGTGCGCGAGGAGTAATGATGAACTCCTTGTTTACGTCCCAATACGAAAAGCGTACACCATAATTAAGCGTTACTAACGAGGAGTCGCCAAATTTCCAGCTGTTTTGTACAAAACCTGAAACCCGGTTCGATGCTAAATTGAATTGTGACCGAAGAGTGCCATCCATACCAATCCCATCTTTAACCGAAAGAAAATAAACATTCGAATCGCGGTTAACCGGTGTGTTGAAATCGGTACTGAAATTATATGGCAGTGAGTGACCGGCACTATCCAGACGTTTCCATTCACTTATTTTATCCTGAATAATTTCGCGCTTGTAATCTAAACCCCAGTTTAGTTCACTGCGGGCATTCTTCACCTCTTTAAACCAGGTACCGCGGGTGCCTACATAACCAATGTCGCTGTTCAGGGTGTTACGCGCCCAATCGTGAAGACCGCCAACCCCCAGCGAATAAAGTATTTGCCCGAAATTGTCTTTTCCTAAATCGCTCTCTACCTGACTTAAATAATATTCTCCGAGAATATCATAGGCTTCTTTCTCTCGGTTTAAATAATAGGACCCCAGAATTTTAAGTTTCAGGTTATCGTTCGGAAAATAGTTGAGCGACAGGCCGTTCATCAGTGTTTGATATTTGTCAGCTTCCTGCCCATCGAAATAAACGGTCAGTTTCTTTACATCAGTGAGCAAACCAAAACTGGTTTCGCGATTTACCGGTTTAAACACAAACTGATTTCTGGAATAATTGCTGATTAGTTCTATTGCCCATTTCTCGTTTTTAGAAGTATACGTGGCATACAATTGTGCATCTAAAAAGTTGGGACTGTATTCGCCTCTTGTTTCTAACGACTTTAAAACATACTGACTTAATCGCTGGCGAATACCCACTAAAAAAGTAAACCGTTTCGATTTATCGCAGCCTTCTAAATGTCCGCCTAAGCCCAATAAACTGGCGTAGAAGCTTCCCGAAAAGTATTGCGGTTTCTTGTAAGTAACGTCCAGCACGGAACTCATCTTATCGCCATACTTTGCCTGAAAGCCACCGGATGTAAATTTTACATTGCTAACTAAACTTCCGTTTACAAAACTCAACCCTTCTTGCTGTCCGCTGCGAATTAAGAAAGGGCGATACACTTCGAAATCGTTTACATAAACAAGGTTCTCGTCAAAGTTTCCACCGCGTACAGAATAGGCAGAAGAAAGTTCATTCGTTTTAGAAACACCTAAACCCTGAAACTGCAGGTTAGATTCGAAGCTTTCGTTGACCGAAGCAATAAATGTCTGGTTCTTTACTTCAACGGTACTGGTAGTTCCGTCTTTTCTTTCGCCATACACGTTTACCGTTCCTTTGGTGTTTACTTTTTCGTTTACCACTACGTTTATTATTCCAATTTCGTTAGGCCCTACCTGAATAGTTCCGCGGTAAGGAATGATATTGAGGGAAGAAAAAACGAGTGTTATTTTTTTATTGGCGGGTACTTTAAGCTGGAAGGCACCATTCTTATCCGTGAGGGTGTTATACTTCTGTTCTTCTTCTACCACTACCGAAACATAATCCATCTTCTGCCCAAGCGAATCTTTTACCACACCCTTTATGGTGCCGGTGCCTTGAGCAAACGAAATGGTGTAAACAAGAAGTGATAAGGCTATAAAAAAAAATTTCTTAAACATTGAACAGTTAAACGGCAGTTGAGTGAGATTATTTTGTTCCAATGTTTCTGATTTGGCGAATGGTTTCAACCGGGTTTTCGGTTTTGAACACCGCATTACCTGCTACCAAAACATCTGCACCTGCATCCATCAATTCTTTCGCATTGTTCAGTCCTACACCGCCATCTACTTCAATTTTTGCAGGTGAACCGGATGCAAGAATCAATGCCTTTGTTTCTTTTACTTTATTGATGGTGTAAGGAATAAATTTTTGTCCGCCAAAGCCGGGGTTTACACTCATAACCAAAACTAAATCGAGCAGATGAATTATTTCTTTAAGCACCGAAACAGGAGTGGAGGGGTTAAGCGCTACACCGGCACCGGCACCGGTCTTTTTAATTTGGTGGATAACAGAATCGAGATGCGTAACGGCTTCGTAATGTACCGTAATCATATGCGCGCCTGCATCGCGGAACTGCTGCAGATATTTTTCCGGCTGCACAATCATTAAGTGCACATCGTTTACTTTTTTAGAGTGCTTGCCTATAGCCTGCAGCACCGGAAAGCCGAACGAAATATTGGGAACAAAAACGCCATCCATCACATCGATGTGAATCCATTCGGCTTCACTGCTGTTCAGCATTTGAATATCGCGTTCCAGGTTTCCGAAATCGGCACTTAGTACCGAGGGGGCCACTATAACTTTGCTCATGGGGCGAATATAAAAAATAGCGGTCAGCGGACAATTTCCACTAAGAACCTAAATAAAGAAGGACTGATTTGAAAGGGTGTTGTGTGGTCATGAGCCGTTTTAAATAGCAATATTTAGATTAATTAAATCAAAGCAGTGAAACGAGAAAGAAGAGGAATGCAATGCGGTATATGAGGAGAGATATATCAATGCTGATGAGTGAAATGCCGTGGATGAGTCAAGAAATGTTAATGGCGAGGAGAGAAAGACCGTAGATGAGTCGTGAAATACGGCAGAAGAGTCGTGAAATGTTAAAGAAGACGAGTGAAATGCAATAGATGAGCCGTGAAGTATGGTAGATGAACGGAGAAATGTTAAAGAAGAAGTGTGAAATGTGATGGAAGATGCCTGAAATATAAGGGATGTGGTGTGAAATGTAACGGAAGACTAAATAGATATTGAAGAGGACTCAACAATTTATGAGAAAGACGGGTAAAAAGAGGTATTTTTTGATAGAGAACGTGCAGATTTAAAGAAAGATGTTGGGATGGAGGTTTCCTTTTTCAAGTGTTGATAGGATAAGACAGAACTACAGCTATGATTTAATAGCTTATTCTTCCGTAGCGTTTACCCCAAACCATTTTCTAACCGAGCCAACAGGCACCCGGTGCCACAGGCGTTCGTGCAGGTAATACAGAACTATCTTGGTTACTACTTCGGTAAAGCCAATTTTTAAGCCGGTCAGCATATCACCGCTGTAAAACCACCCCAGCAACATAGTATCGATTGTGCCCACAGTTCTCCACGATACGGCTTTAGCTAACGATATAAGTGGGGTCTGGTCTTTATCCTGCAAAAAAAACAACCAGGCTCTCTCGTGCAGATAGTAAAGCACAACTTTGGTAAGCACCTCGGTTAAGCCAATTTTAAGTGCGGTATGAATACGCCCTGTTAACAGGAAAGAAATAGTAACCGTATCGAGGCTGCCTATAACCCGCCATGAAATTCCCTTAATAATACTTCTAAAGTGCGACTCGGTCATCTTAGTTATAAGCCGCGAAAGTATCAATTGTGTGTAGAGAGCAAAAAGTAAATAGGTTGCGGCAGTAAACTTTCTGCGCAAACGTTTCCCCTTTTCATTTCTACTTCTACTTTAGCAATTCGTAATTCATAATTTGTAATTCTTCTTATGTCTGCACATAAATTTAAAAAGCTACTGGTTGCCAATCGTGGCGAAATTGCCATACGTATTCTTCGCGCAGCTTCTGAACTTAAAATTTCCACCATTGCGGTTTATACTTACGAGGACCGCTATTCTCTTCACCGGTATAAAGCAGATGAGAGTTATCAGATAGGCCCAAACAGTGAACCGCTGAAGCCTTATTTAGATATTGAAGAAATAATACGTGTAGCAAAAACGAATGGAGCCGATGCTATTCATCCGGGTTATGGTTTCCTTTCAGAGAATGTAACACTGGCAAAGCGCTGTGCTGAGGAGGGTATAACATTTGTTGGCCCTCGACCGGATGTGATGGAACGTTTGGGCGATAAAGTGGCTTCGAAAGTGGTAGCCAGAGAATGTGGTGTGCCTTTGATTCCCGATAGTCATATCAAATTAGAGAAACTAAGCGAAGCTATGAGCGAAGGTGCGCGCATTGGTTTTCCGGTAATGTTGAAAGCAAGTGCCGGTGGTGGCGGCAGGGGAATGCGCGTGGTAAAGAGTGAAGAAGAAATGAGTAAGGCCTTTACCGATGCCAAGAGCGAAGCAAAGAAAGCCTTTGGTGACGACACCGTGTTTATTGAAAAGTATATTGACAGCCCAAAGCATATTGAAGTGCAGCTGCTCGGAGATAACGAAGGCAACATCGTTCACCTGTATGAAAGAGATTGCTCGGTGCAGCGCAGATTTCAGAAAGTAATTGAGGTAGCCCCTAGTATATTGAAACAGGAAACCCGGGAAAAGCTTTTTGATTACGCCATTCGCCTGGCAAAGCATGTAAAGTATAACAACGCAGGCACCGTTGAGTTTTTAGTAGATGCGGAAGACAATATTTATTTTATTGAAGTAAATCCGCGCATACAGGTAGAGCATACCATTACCGAAGAGATAACCGGTATTGATATTGTGCGCTCCCAGATTCTTATTGCATCCGGATGTCTGCTTTCACATGCACAAATATTTTTGCATTCGCAGGATGATGTAAAGTGCAATGGTTTTGCCATTCAATGCCGCATTACCACCGAAGACCCTGAGAATGATTTTAAACCGGACCATGGAACTATTGTTGCCTACAGAAATGCAGGTGGGTTCGGTATACGCTTAGATGAAGGCAGTTCGTATTCGGGGGTAAAAATTTCTCCCTTCTTCGATTCTATGCTCGTTAAAATTTCTGCCTGGAGCAGAACCTTGAAAGGGGCAACCAAACGGATGGAGCGTGTGCTGCAGGAGTTTCGTATTCGCGGAGTGAAGACCAATATTCCTTTTCTGGTAAACGTAATGAGCAACGAGGAATTTCAAACCGGCAGAGCAACGGTTGGCTTTATTCCGAAGAACCCTCAGCTATTAATTCCAAAGTGGGGATACGATAAGGACAGAGGTACCAAAATGGTCCGCTATCTGGCAGAACTGAAAGTGAACGGTCACCCTGATGTAAAAGCCTTTGACCCTGAAAAGAAGTTCCGCACTCCGATACTTCCCCCACTTGCCGCTCATCACTCAACGGATTCTTTTCCGAAAGGAAGTAAGGACCTGATGAATGAACTCGGTCGGGAAGCGTTTATTAAACAATTACAGAGCGACAAGCGAATCCATTACACTGATACGACCTTCCGAGATGCGCATCAGTCGCTCTTTGCCACCCGCCTGCGCAACATTGATATGCTTGCTGTAGCAGAAGGCTTTGCCAGAAATCATCCTGAAGTTTTTTCGATGGAAGTATGGGGAGGTGCCACTTTTGATGTGTGCATGCGCTTTCTGCACGAAGACCCCTGGGAACGTATACGTTTATTCCGCAAAGCAATGCCGAACATTCTGCTGCAAATGCTTTTTCGCGGAAGCAATGCGGTGGGTTATGCAGCTTACCCGGATAATCTGGTAGCCAGGTTTATTGAGAAGAGTGCCGAAAACGGCATTGACGTTTTTCGCATTTTTGACTCGCTCAACTGGCTCGATGGGATGAAGATGAGTATAAAGACCGTCCGCGAAAAGACCGGTTCCATTGCCGAAGCCTGCATTTGTTATACCGGTGATATTATGAACCCTGACCGGCAGAAGTTTAACCTGAAATATTATGTAGAGTTGGCGAAACAACTCGAAGGAGAAGGTGCACATATGCTTTGCATAAAAGATATGGCAGGCTTACTGAAACCTTATGCAGCAGAATTGCTGATTGGCGAACTGAAGAAAAGTATTTCTATTCCTATCCATTTGCACACGCACGATACCTCATCACTGCAGGCTGCTACGTATTTAAAAGCTGTTGAAGCGGGGGTAGACGTAATTGATGTGGCACTTGCAAGTATGAGCGGCTTGACTTCGCAACCCAATTTCAATTCGATTGTGGCGATGATGAAGGGACACGAAAGAGAGAACCCGGTGAACCTGAAATTGCTGAATGCTTATTCCAATTATTTTGAAGTAGTGCGCGAATATTACTATCCGTTTGAGAGCGAATTGAAAGCCGGAACTGCCGAAGTATATGAGCATGAAATTCCGGGTGGACAGTATTCGAATCTATTACCGCAGGCTCGTTCACTTGGTCTGGAAGATAAATTCGAAACCATTAAGCATAACTATGAAGTGGTGAACGAAATGTTTGGCGATGTAGTGAAAGTAACTCCATCTTCAAAAGTGGTGGGCGATATGGCCCTGTTCATGACATCGAACAATCTGACAAAAGAGGATGTGATGGCCAAAGGAGATACTCTTTCGTTTCCTGATTCGGTTAAACAATTGTTCCGTGGCGATTTAGGTCAGCCGCATGGTGGTTTTCCGAAGCAACTGCAAAAGATAATTCTGAAAGACGAATTGCCTTATACCGATAAACCGAATGCACATCTAGGTGCAACCGATTTTGACCGGGAGATTTCTGCCTTCCGCAACAAATACGATGAGCAGTTAACGATGGAAGATTTCCTTTCGCACAAAATGTATCCGAAAGTATTTGACGAATACTTTGTATTCCAAAAGCATTTTGGAGATGTTTCGTTTCTGCCAACTCCTTCGTTTTATTATCCCATGAAACCGAACGAAGAGATTTTGATAACCATAGAACCGGGTAAAAGCTTACTTGTGCGCTTTATGTATATGAGCGAACCAAACGAGGACGGCATGCGCGATGTATTCTTTAAAATAAACGGACAAACACGCTCCGTGCAGATTCGCGACCGCACCATCAAGGTAACCAAAGTTGAGCATTACAAAGCCAAAACAGAAAACGAAATTGGCGCACCACTGCAAGGCAAGCTGGTAACAGTTCTGGTAAAAGAAGGGGAGAAGATCTCAAAGAATCAACCATTATTTGTTATTGAAGCCATGAAAATGGAATCAACCATTACTGCACCTGTGGCTGGGAAAGTAAGCAGGGTATATCTGACCGAGGGAGTAATGGTTGAGCAGGATGATTGTGTAGTTTCAATTTAGGGAATAAATAGCGCATAAATTTCTTCGAAATATTTCAATATTCTATGTAACAAAATGAAACCTGCTTCGTATAACTATATATATGTCGCAGTTTAGGAATCTTTAAGTTCTTTCTATCTAAATCCGCAGGGAATAAATAAAAAAAGGTCCGGAGCAACCCGAACCTTTAAACGCGAACAAACAAAAAGAACAATTATTTTATTGGAGATACTTTTTCAATTGAGATTGCATTGGCAGATGCGCTCATTTGAGCATTGTGAGAAGGCAACTGGTTGAAGAAATCTTTGTAAGAGTTACCTATGATGGTATAAGACCCGCTGGCCAGGTCAAAGAAAATGTTGTTCATCATATTAATGTTATTACCGGTGCTTGCGTTTGCATAATAAGTTTTGTTGCCACCGTTGATAGAAAGCTTCACTCTATTAAAATTCAGAATCTGGTTATCTGTAGAACCATTTAAACTGATTCCTGAATTACCGGCTACAATAGAATTATTAGTGATTTGCCCAAGATTTGTAGCTTGTGCTTCGCAGTTAGTCAGCGATAAACCTGTTGAGCCATTAGGAGCATTGATGATATTTTTAGTTACAATTATCTGGTTCGATGCGTTATCTAAAGCAATCGCTTTGAAGCCTTCAAATAAAGAAGTTGAACTTACTACATTGCTCAGAATTTCCGGTGCATCTTCGTTAGTTAATGAAATACCTGCTTCGTTTTGATTAAAGAGCAGGTTGCCGGTGATAATAGTTTTGTTGTCACGAGCATCGGCACTCATTCCGCCTTTACAAATTCCTATACTGCCGTTGTTGATTTCACAATTCATGATGGCGATATCTGATTTGGCTGCGGTAGAATTCATATAGATAACTGCTGAGTTAGAACCAGTAACAGCTGCATCAACACCATCAAAAATTACGTTCTTGAAAGCAAGATGGCTGGCTTTGCCTTCTGCGCGAACGCAGTTGCCGAAAGCAGCACTCTTGTGATCAACCGTAATATTTTCGAACGAAACATACGATGTTCCGTTAATAACGATAGTAGCATCAGAGGTATTGCTAACTATCACGTCAGATTTTTCACCTGACTTTGATTCGAAAACGATGGTGTTGATTGCAGAAGTTCCAGATATTGAAGAGAAAATTACTTTTTCGTTATAAAGGCCGTTTTCTAAAAGGAAAACTACAGGGCTTGAAATTCCACCACACATTAATGCATTTCCGGCTTCCTGAATAGTTGCGAAATCAGCATTGTCGCTTTTACCGATCATAGA
>CAIYOV010000084.1 GCA_903927935.1 uncultured Bacteroidota bacterium
ACAACAGTTTTTAAACAATCAACTATTCTTTAAACTAAAACCAAACAACATGAGCAGTTTTATCGACCATTCAGACGAAGGCTTCGGCTTTCAGTTAAACACCTTTTGCTGTAAGGTAGATACTTACAGCTTAACCCTGGCTTTTTTTATTTAGCAACAACCACTTTGCCGTTCAGTAACCGGTCACCGGTTTTTACGTTCAGCAAATAAAAACCGGCAGTAAGATCTGCCATGTTCAGTTCTGTTTTGGTTTGCCCAGCGGTTAAATTGATTTGATACAACAGTTGCCCGTTCAGATTAAATAGTTGAACATAATCGCCTTCGCGTATTTCATTTTCAGTTTCAATAATCACGCGGTCTTTAGTGGGGTTAGGGTAAATTTTTAAGCCCGTTTCACCAATGCTGTTTACCCAAAGGTTATCGTTAGCCAAAGTAAAGCCGTCAAAGCGAAGTTTATCAATGATCAGGCGCGAAGGTCCTTTGGCCCGTTGGCGGAACGCGCTCATAGAAACAATTGCAGTTTCGGGAAACTGCAAAGAATTGTTATATGTTATTGGAATTTCAAAGGCTGTAAACTGCGGCACCGAATCGGGTTGTAAAATCTCCCCCCAGCCTATCATATCTCCCTGTAACAAAAACCGCACATTAATATCTAAGGTATCGCCATTTACCGGGAACCATTTATAATAACCATTAAGTGTCTGGTGCCTTGTATTCACCGGAAAGCCGCCTGTATTGTCAACAAAAACATCCTCGGTGGAGGTAACCCCGATTCCAGTCCAATAACCGTAGGCATTAACATTATTTATTTCCAAAGCATAATCTGCCGGTTGATTAAACAAAGCTTTGTTTACCTGATTTAAGCCACTACCGGGCATTATATATTTAGGATAGGCCCAATTTAAGAGGGTAGAGTGCGGGTGGCTGAACCAGTGTTCCATATCGGCATTATAAACCGGTGCTGTGGGTGGCATAAACGAAATATCGTCAATAGTTAACGAGTTTGTATTCTGCATATGGCTGCCATTAAAATTAAAGGGGATAAAAGCCATTACTAAACTGTCGGGTAAACCCGCGGCTGAATACGAAATGGGAAAAGCAAACCGCTGGTAACCTCCGTTAATGCCGCCAATATTAAAAAAATTGTACGCCACCGTTGTGGTATCGCGATGCAGGTATAACATAAATGCACCGGAGTCGCCTGACGCAAAATCTGTAATGGCGTAAAACACAAGTGAGTCAGGCCGTGCATTAAAGGGTACACCTCCATACACCCCGTTCCCGTCCATCAATCCCATTATCGTAATACCATTTTCTTTTATTTTAAAGCCATAGTTACCGGAGTGGCCGGGCACCTGTTCAAAACCATCATCCACCACATTCCATGCTTCGGGCAACAGGGCAGTGTCTTCGCTCCAGTACTGAAAATCCCAATTCGGAATTTCCGATTCACCGGTATATAACTGACGTATATCACTATAAATAGTAACACCTGCCACATCTACTTTTAACCGGTAATAATATACTTGCCCCGGGCTTAAACCGTTTATCGAAACATAAACGGAATGCGGCAAACTGTCGTTAATAATACCCATGGAAGCCGGTGCGGATATCCAGTTAGCCGGGCTTGCCGCATATTGAAAGATTACACTGGCAGACGCCTTTAAACCCGCCACACTTCCGTTCAGCTGGGCGCTGGTGTTGGTTATATAGGTAGCCGTTTCAGCCTGAATATAGGAAAATGGATCGCCCGTGTAAAAGCTATTCTCAGCCCCATAAAAAGTTAGACCGTTACTTATTACTCTTAACCGGTAAAAGTACATGGTGCCGGGTGTTAAACCGGATATTGCAGCAGTAACGCTGTGATAATTTGAGTCGCTCACCGTAGCCGGTGTAGCCGGTATGGTTTGCCCCCACGCCCCCGGGAAGGTGCCATACTCAAAATAAAGGGTTACCGGATACATAAATTTATCTACACTTCCATGCAGCGTAGCTGATTGTACAGTGGTATCAGTTGCCGGTAAGGTTTGCACCTGAAAATGATTGTTGTTGGTGAAAAACGAATATTGCTGACCGAAATATTGGGTGCCATTACCGGTTCCGCGCAAACGATAAAAGTAAACGGTATACGGTAATAGTCCCGTTAGGTTAGCGGTTGCCAGATGATAAGCATTATCGTTCACCACAGCCGGTGTGGCGGTAATGGTATGTGTAAAGTCAGGAGTAGTATCATATTCAAAAAACAAATTGACCGGTTCGGGTAAACTATCTACCGTTCCTTGTATGGTGGCAGAGGTTGCGGTCACATTAACCGGTTGTATGGTTTGAAAACTGTAACCGGGGTCGTGGGTGGTAAAGCTAAGTGTGTCGCCCGAAATAAATCCATAAGGTGTTTGCACCCAGAGAGTATAGTAATAAGTAGTATTGGGGGGTAATGAAGATATATAAGCCCAAGCATCGTGGTGCAGGGTATCGTTTATTTGCCCGTTATTTACCTGTCGGGTTATGCCATTGGCCAACGATGGAAGATTACTGTAGATGAAGTAGGGAGTGGTTGGCATAAACAATTTATCTACACTGCCACGCATAACTGCTGCATTCAGCGTAACGTTTTCCGCAGGTTGAGTTTCGATAGTATAGCGGGGCGTCCAGGTGTAAAAACTGCGGGTAACGCCCACCTGTGTGCCTAAAATTGAGTTAACCATCAAGCGGTAGTAATAGGTAGTATTGGTAGTAAGTCCGGTGAGGAATATGCCTACGTTGGCAAAAGTATCGCTGGTAATATACTGGTTGTATGACGTGTAAAGGGGCGAAAAAGAAGGACTGGTGGAATAAGCCATATAACATACGGTAGGCGTGCCATGGGTATTCACAAGTCCCTTAACAATCTCGGTAGTAGAATCCTGATAGTATCCAATAGCAGTATCTAATTGCGGTAGCGTTGCGTTAGTATATATAAAGGCATTACCGGCATCTCCTCCAATTAAACCAAAGTCAGGGTCATTAAACTTTATTGAGGTAAGCTTTTCGTTGCCTGAAGCGGGCGTTATATTTTGCGGCACCCAATTTTGTCCGCCATCGGTAGTTTTGTAAAGAGTGGCTTTATAACCAACAGCGTATCCCGTATTAGGATCTACAAACGTAACATCGGTAAGCCAGACACCGGGTTCATCCTTAACAATACTCCACGAATTGCCTCCGTTAATTGTTTTAAGAATAGTCCGTACGGAATCATTATTTTCCTTGCCGCCCACAATAAAACCGGTGGTGTTGTTTGTAAAAGTGATGGCATTGAAATTACGAGCTACCGGTGCTTGTACCGGTGTCCAGCTAGTGCCACCGTCAATAGTTTTTAGAATGGCTCCGCTGTCGCCAACAGCAATTCCGGTTTGTGTATCTGAAAAATAAACCGATTTCAGCCACTTGCCGGGTTGATTATAACTCACCGACCAATTGCTACCCCCATCCACACTTTTAATAATAAGCTGTACAAAATCATTGTTCTTATTTCCTCCTACGGCAAAAAGTGTTTGTGCATCGGCATATACCACTTTATTATAATCGGTTACCACCGGTGGGGTAACATAACTCCAGTTGGTGTAACCGTTTAAACTTTTTGCCATTACTCCATTGAAACCTACAACAAATCCATGTAGTGTATCAGAAAACGCAATTGACTTAATCCAGGGATACGGGTTATCGAAAATAAAATCCCATGAAAGTCCGTAATCATCTGAAGTAAAAATGGACTCTGCTAAGGGTTGTTCGCTACCGCCGGCATAAAACATTTTATGCCGGTTAAAAATAAACACAGAGTTTATATCTCGCCCGTACAGATTGGAAGTGGCGCGATACCACTGTTGCGCACTAATATATTCAGCCGTCAGCAATAATATACTTAGTAATACTAAATGTGCTTTCATAGTTGTTAGATAGGTTTCAAAACATAAATCACCGAGTTAAAAGTAGTAAAAGAACAATTGCACTTTCAAAGATACTGAGTCCTTATTAACAAGCCGTAGTTCATTTGCCAATATTAATATGCTGGCCTAAAGGCAAGCCTTGGCCAAGTGCCTAAGAATAATTCCAAAACAGCGTGATGGCAAACCCTTCGCGCTGTTACGTTTTTTAATAATTCATCCCCTTTTTTAGTTTCACAGTAACCAAAACACCTTGCATGAAAAATTTTTCGCGCTTTACATTTCTTAAACTTACTCTCGTTGCTTTTTTGTTTACAGGAATTTCTTCCTGCTGCAAAGACAAAAACGATAACACACACCCTACCGATAACCACTGTACAACACTTCATCCCGTTGTATTTATTCACGGGTTTCTGGCTTCGGGTGATACCTGGGCAAACCAGATGATGCGGTTTACCTCAAGCGGCTATTGCGATAATCTGCTGTATGCTTTCGACTGGAACAGCGTGGGCGGCAGTACCGATCAGGCGGCACTGGATGCATTTATTGATACCGTGCTGGCACGCACCGGAGCCACTCAGGTGGACATAGTGGGCCACTCTGCCGGTGGAGGTTATGGATACAGTTATTGCGCAGACACCACCCGTGCAAAAAAAGTAGCCCATTA
Organism: uncultured Bacteroidota bacterium; assembly: GCA_903927935.1. Lineage (GTDB taxonomy): Bacteria > Bacteroidota > Bacteroidia > Chitinophagales > LD1 > Bog-950. Next base: position 4,588 of record CAIYOV010000084.1, read on the forward strand.
TGTACATGTGGCCAGCTCATCGCAAACTTCTCCTGCCGGATTGAATGATGAAGTGCCGACTCTTAATCTTTCTTCTGCTGCCGATGCCGTTGCCGGTGTAACCACCATTACCGGAGCCACCAACGTTACGCTTACCGGTAAAGATCATTATCAGGTAGCTACCAGCGAAGAAACTTTTGTAGAACTATATAAGTTTTTTAATAACGGAACAGCTCCTTCGGTTTCCACCATTACCCCTCAAACCGATATTACCGTTTCGGGCAAAGCCGTAACGCTTGGCGAAAACGCCCCGCTTAACGCAGCCACCGTTAGTATTTATGAAGTGAACCCCGATAATGGTTCAAGGCTGCATTCCGTTCCCGATTTTACACTTACGGCTGATGCCAAAGGAATGTGGGGCCCGCAAAAAATAAAAACAAATACTAAGTACGAGTTCGAAGTTAACAGCAACGTTACCGGTGCCCGCATTGTCCATTATTACCGCGAAAGCTTTACCCATACAAACCCTTTGGTTTATCTACGAACTATTCCTACAAGCGGATTGGCAGGAACTTTATTGTCCGGTCTTTCCGATAACGATAATCAAAGTGTGGTAGCTGTCTTTACGGCTAACCAGGCTACGGTGGCAGGCCGCGATTCTCTGGCTGTTGACAATGTGGTGATGTCTACTTCAGCCATTACTCCGGCTTCCAATACAGTAATTGCCATGTTCCTTTTTGATGGAAACAATAATCAGCAAAGCGATTACACGGTGCCGGGTCTTTTTAGTTTGCTGACTAACTTTTTAACGGCACGCGATATGTATTTTCAAACCGTTACTGCACATTCAATTCCATTGTATTTTAACGGGCGGACATTATCTGTGCCGAATTTAAAATCGCATACCGATGGGTTTATTGTCGGAGTGTTTGATTGATGCTGAAACATACAGAGAAGAACACGACACCGCGAAGGCAAACCCTTCGCGCTGTCGTGTTCTTATAAAACCCCTGTTTCATTCCCTGCTTTATCTTTTATTCGCCCCGCGCGAACTAAAACTGCTTTACGCTGTTTTATATTCCTTCAACGAAAAAAATAAAATACCATGCTGCCAACCAACGCTTATGCTGCACAATCGGCCACCACACCTTTAGCTCCTTTTAAATTCGAACGCAGAGACCCCGGTGCGCATGATGTGCAAATAGAAATTTTATACTGCGGTGTTTGTCACTCCGATATTCACCAGGCGCGCAACGAATGGGGAGGTTCTACATTCCCGATGGTGCCCGGTCACGAAATTGTAGGGCGTGTAACCGCAACCGGTAATAAAGTAACTAAGTTTAAAGCAGGCGACTTAGCTGGTGTGGGTTGTTTTGTTGACTCTTGTCGCGAGTGCGATAACTGCAAACAGGGTGTCGAACAATACTGCGAAGGTGGTATGTCAGGCACCTATAACAGCCGCGAACGCTTAACCGGTGCTCCTACTTACGGTGGTTATAGCACACAAATAGTGGTTGATGAAAACTATGTGCTCACAGTATCCGAAAAACTTCCTCTTGCTGGAGTGGCTCCCTTGCTTTGCGCGGGTATTACTACTTACAGTCCGCTTAAATATCTTGGCGTGGGCAAAGGGCATAAAGTCGGTGTGTTAGGTCTTGGCGGACTCGGACATATGGCCGTAAAGTTTGCCGTGGCTTTTGGTGCAGAAGTAACTATGCTAAGTTCATCGCCTTCAAAAAAGGCAGACGCAGAAAAATTAGGCGCGCATCATTTTGCTTTAACCAGCGATGCCGCTATCATGAAGGGGCTTGCCAACAGTTTCGATTTTATACTCAATACGGTTTCCGCTCAGCACGATTACGGCATGTATCTGAATTTACTCCGCACCAACGGAACTATGATAGTAGTAGGGGTGCCACCTGTGCCGGCTACCGTGCCAGCCATTCAGTTAATCATGAAACGCAAAAGCATTATCGGTTCGCTTATCGGAGGAATTAAAGAAACACAGGAAATGCTCGACTATTGTGCAGAGCACAACATTGTAAGCGAAGTGGAAGTGATTACTGCCGATAAAATAAACGAAGCTTACGAGCGCATGCTGAAAGGCGATGTGCGTTATCGTTTTGTAATTGATGCCGCTTCGCTGAAGAATTAAAAATTACGGTCAGGTTATTTCAAGGTGAAATAAAAAGTGGCGCCTTCATTTTCTTTGGCTTCGGCCCAAATTCTGCCGCCATGTTTCGAAACAATTCGGTAAACTATATTCAGGCCAACACCGGTGCCTTCGAACTCCGAATTGTTATGCAGGCGTTGAAACAAGCCAAATAATTTATCGGCATATTTCATGTTGAACCCAACCCCGTTGTCTTTTATATAGTAAACAAGTTCACTGCGCTGTTCAATAATACCTATTTCAATTTCCGGCTTTTCTTTATTCATAGAATATTTGAGCGCATTCGAAATAAGGTTAATCCATACCTGCTTTACCAGACCGGCATCGCATAATGTGGGGCTCAAATTCAATAACCTTATTATTGCATTAGCATTTTCCCATACGGGTGTCAGATCTGCTAATACCCCGTGAACCAGTTTGTGCATATCAACTTTAGCCTTCGAAATAGTAACTTTCCCCAACCGTGAAAGATTGAGCAGGTTATCCATAATAAGCGACATGTGGTTTGAGTAAGCCATTATTCCGTCCAAAAGTTCTTTTGCATCATCATCCAATGCGGAACTGTATTTTTTTGAAAGGAGGGAGGAGTAGCTTTTAATTACATGCAGCGGTCCGCGTAAATCATGCGAAACCGAATATGCAAAGCAGTCAAGGTCGTGATTTGCTTCTCTTAATTCAACCGTTCGTTCAGCTACTTTTTTTTCTATAAAAACTTCAAGTTTCTGAAACAGGTGGTTGTATGATTCAAGGTAATCGTTGTAACTTCTTACGCCATAATGAATAGATTTTTGATTCGCTGCAGGCACATCAGTTGCAAAAAAGAAGGGCATTTTTACACCGGCACTTTTGCAGAAATTTTCAAAAGTTTCTAATTTAATTTTACCTGTTGGGTCTTCTAGATAGCCGTGCCCTTTTTGATGGTTGTCTGCATCTGAATTAATCTCGGATTGCTTCCATTCGGATTTTTCCCGCATTGTCAGAATTCTGTTAGAACTTTTCATAATACTGCCGGTTTAAAAAATTTACAATAGGCTTCGCTGGTTCATTTTATTTTATCTGAAAACACGTCTAAAAAATTCTTTTCATTGAGCTTTACATAAAGAGGCGCAAAACCGCCAGCCTTTGTTTAAGCCCGGGTTATTCTTTGTTGATTTGGAGAAGGAATAACGGCTGAAGTGCTATAATTTGATTTCATTCCACTAGATAAGTTTCCTTTAAGAAGTTCATCAAAAATTTCCAGCTTTTGTTCTAGTTTCCTGTAGGTATTAAGAAACTCGTTGTAATTTTTTTCGCCAAATGCGGCCAGTGTTTCTGCTGTAACTGGCACATCAACGGCCACCAGGTAGGGTAAATCCACATTCATCACATCGCAAAACCTTTTGAGGGTTTCCAATCGTGCGTTGCTGGCTCCCTGCTCCAGGCAACTGTAGCCCTGTTGAGTAATGTTCATGGATGATGCAACTGCTGTTTG
>CAIYOV010000085.1 GCA_903927935.1 uncultured Bacteroidota bacterium
ACAGTTGAACTAACAAAATCGGGCGTATTATTCTGCACCATTGCTCTTCTATTCATTTATTTTATTCCATCATCGGTTTATGTTTTTGTTTTCGGTGCCGGATTCAGCGATGTAAAACATAGCATGCGTTTTCTATTCCCGGGCATTTTACTTTACAGCGTTCCTCTTATTATCAGTAGTTTCTATTTTGGTATTGGCGAATACAAACCGCTTATTATTTCAAATAGTGTAGGTGCTGCAACACTGATTATTTTCAGTTTTATTCTAATCCCCAAATATGTAATGAGCGGTGCCGGTCTGGCTGCCAGTATATCTTTTGCCACTGCTTCAATTACACTGCTTACGATTTTCATGTTTGATCAGAAGATTAAAGTTTCAGCTTTTTTTAGACGTTAGGGACGTTTTAAAAAAGATTTCGTTGCTTTGAACCGAATGAAATTCTATTTACTGATTACCACACTTTTCTTATCCATTCTCTGTCCTGCGCAATCGTGGATTTGGGCTAATGGAGAAGGCGATATAGGCAACGATGCATCCAACTCGATTACAGTTGATACTTACGGCAACACTTATATAACCGGCAACATTGCAGGCAAGGCAGATTTTTCAGGAACCATTTATCAGGGCAATGGAATTTACGAAGTGTTTATAGCTAAGTATGATCCAAGCGGCAACCTGCTTTGGGCAAAATTGGCAGGTGGAAGAGGCAACGATCAGGGTAACTGCATTAAATGGAACAAAGGCTTTTTGTATGTCTGTGGCGCTTTTGAAGACACTGCCTATTTTGAAAACACCTCGCTTATCAGTAAAGGAGAGGCAGATGCATTCGTAGCGAAATATGATGACAGCGGGAATTTAATCTGGGTAAAGACTGCCGGAGGAACAGGTGTGGATTACGCTTCGTCATTAGATATTGATAATGGCGGTAATATTTTTATTGCTGGCACTTACGAAAATGGCATCGCTGTTGGTAGCACAAATCTTACTGCCACTAACTTTTACAGCGAATCGTTTTATGCGAAGTATGACGGAGGTGGAAATGTTATGTGGGCAAAAAGCACTACCGGTAATAACCCAAATCTTATCACCGGTATTGCTATCGATTACCATAATGCTATTTATCTCACCGGTTATTTTGGTGGAACTTTTAATGTAGGAACCGGAACTGTAATAGCATCATCTGCCAGCTATGATATTTTTTTGGCGAAAGTGGAGGAAAGCAATGGAACACTTGATTGGCTAAAGCGTGCAGGGAGCACGTTTGAAGATGGTTCGCACGCGGTTTGTTGCGATAAAGATGGTACCCCAAGCATCACCGGTTACTTTGCAGGCACAGCTTACTTCGATAATAACTCAGTTACCTACTCCGATTACAACGATGTTTTTGTCGCTAGGTACGATACTTCCGGAAATAACTTATGGGTACGAGCCGGAAGAGGAAACAAATTGGATGTAGGTTTCTCAATAGCCTCTGATGACCATGGCAATTTATTTGCTACAGGCATGTTTCAAAATACAATTGACTTTGATGGTAATATTTTGAGCGCTCATGACATACTCGACCGCGATATTTTCCTGGTAAGCTATGATAAAAACGGAAACATTCGCTGGATAACACGTGCAGGGGATTTAGATACTGATTGCGGACTTGCTATAGCGGTTCACAGCAATGGAACTATTGCTATCAGCGGTTATTATTTGCACACGTGTATCTTTGGCAACATTGCCATTGATTATGCCAATGCTAACGATTTGTTCGTTGCCAAATACAACCCACCGGTGGTTAATGCAATTGATAAAGCGAATGCTGATTTAGGAATTTCTGTTTATCCGAATCCGGTTAATTCAACTTGCGAATTGCGAATTACTGATTCCGAATTAAATCAGGTTGAACTAAAAGTTTATAATCAGGTTGGTGAGGAGATCTATAAGAAATCGGTTGCTGGCAATTGCCAACTGCCAACTGCCAACTGGCCTTCCGGTATTTATTTCGTTGAAGTATCCACCGCACAAAAAACAAAAACGATTAAACTGATTAAGTAATAAAGCGTGATTGTTCCCTATACTATTTATCCTACAAATTCACATATACTGCCCAGCCTCAAGGTAATGGTAGCAGTAGCCACAGGTATTAGCCTCAATTGCATGGCCCTGGCCATGTTCCTTGGCGGGGGGGTATGGCTGGGCATGGCCGCACTATTGATTCCCATGTTTATAGTGTTTGGAGTTTTTTCGGGAAGCGGAGAATACATTTTAGAAGAAAAAGGAATTCACAAAAATGTAAGACCTGCCTTGCTTTATCGTTTATTCAAATATGAAAGCAAAGCGTTTTGCGCCTGGAGTGATGTGGTTATGTATAAAACCGGAAAAGATATGACCCGCTCGCTGCAAGAATATGAGTTTATTGAAATAAAAATACCGAAAAACATTACCTGGCAGATAACCAGCCAGAGCAGCAAAATGCTGTTCGAAAATTTTAAATCTGAATTTATAAAAGCGGTTAAAAGTTTCAATCAACAGTGCGAAGCACCCGAAAGCAGTGAGGTTGTTCCTTCTGTTCCACAACCGGTACAGCAGAAAACGGAACTTGTCTTGGAAAAACATAGTTCGCATCATATCATCGAACAGAAAAAGTCATTTTATGAAACCAGATGGGCAAAACCCGTTTACTTGATGCTTGCTGTTTTTTTTTCTGGCATTGTCGGGTTTCTGATTTTTAACCAACAATACTTCAGCCTGTCAAATATTTTCAGAATTTCATTTGTAGTTATTCCCGGTATGGTGTATTTCGGTTATCGGATCTACACAAAGAAGAAAGTGTAAGTATTACTCACTACGGTCAAGAATAGTTACAAAGCCAGTTGTCAGAAATTTGTAGTTCTCATCCAGCACATCTACCTTATAATAACCGGGTTTGTAGAAATAAAGTTTTTTCAGAGCGTATGTAGAGTTAGGTATTACGTATAGAAAGAGTTCGGCATATAAAGTTCCTTCACGGTCGTTCTTCATGGAAAAGAGCATAAACTTTAATTTCTTAGCATCTATCCTATCCTTATTCATCACTAACAGTTCTAAAGATGTTTTATCGCCTTTCCATTCAAACGTTTCGCCTTTGCCTTTGCAATTGCCTAAACTGTCGGCATTGGTACAAAACAATAAATCGTATCCCGCTTTTGAAGAGAGTGTAACAGAAAAGAGAAAAAGAAAAAAAACAATCTTTTTCATAACGCTGGTTTGAGTGCCACAATATAATCTCAACCGGTTTAGTTTTTCAAGTTATTTAGTGGCAGTTATCGTCAATCAATAAGATAACTGCATCTCTCTTCTGCAATTCGTCAATTCAATTATATTCGCGCGCCAATGAAAAATATCAGGAACTTCTGCATTATAGCCCACATTGACCACGGTAAATCTACTTTGGCCGATCGCCTTATTGAAACCACTAAAGCTATCAGTGAGCGCAACATGCACGATACCGTGCTTGACAATATGGACTTAGAACGCGAGCGCGGCATTACGATTAAGAGCCACGCCATTCAAATGGATTATATCCATAAAGGCGAAAAGTATGTTCTGAACCTGATTGATACTCCCGGTCACGTTGATTTTAGTTACGAAGTATCGCGTTCGCTCGCTGCCTGTGAAGGGGCATTGTTATTAGTTGATGCATCTCAGGGAATTCAGGCACAGACTATTTCGAATTTATATTTAGCCATTGAACAAGGGTTGACGATTATTCCTATCGTTAATAAAATTGATATGCCCGGTGCCAACCCTGAATTGGTAGAAGACCAGATGGTAAACCTGGTGGGCTGCAAACGCGAAGAAATTATTCACGCCAGCGGAAGGACCGGTTTGGGTGTAGAGAAAATTTTCGATGCCATTATCGATAAGATCCCTTCGCCCAAAGGGAATCCCGATGCTCCGCTTCGCGCATTAATTTTCGATTCTATGTTTAACCCTTTTCGCGGCATTGTTGCTTATTACCGTGTAATGGATGGTATGATAAGAAGGGGCGATAAAGTAAAATTCGTAAACACAGGGGTTAGTTATGTGGCCGATGAAGTAGGCTGCTTACGTTTTGACCTTGAACCACACGAAACGGTAAAGACCGGTGACGTGGGTTACATTATTACCGGTGTAAAAATTGCGAAAGAAATTAAAGTAGGTGATACCATTACACAACTCAACAACCCATGTGGTGAAGGCATTCACGGGTTTGAAGATGTAAAGCCAATGGTATTTGCAGGTATCTACCCGATTGACAACGATGACTATACCGACCTTCGTGATTCATTAGAAAAACTTCAGCTCAACGATGCATCATTGGTGTTTGAGCCGGAAACATCTATTGCGCTCGGTTTTGGTTTCCGTTGCGGGTTCCTTGGATTGCTGCACCTGGAAATTGTGCAGGAGCGTTTAGAGCGTGAATACGATATGACCATCATCACTACGGTGCCACAGGTGAGTTATGAAGCGTATTTGAGCAATGGCGAACATCTTACCATTCACAATCCCGCTGATATGCCCGATGTAACGCGCATTGATCGTATCGAAGAGCCTTACATTAAAGCGCAGGTTATCACCAAGCCAGAGTACATAGGGTCTATAATGACTTTGTGCATGGATAAGCGTGGCATTCTTATCAACCAAACATATTTAACCGAAGACCGGATAGAACTTCATTTCGAAATGCCGCTGGCAGAAATTGTGTTCGATTTCTACGACCGGTTAAAATCCATTTCACGTGGGTATGCTTCGTTCGATTATCACCCGATTGATTACCGCCCCGGTGATTTAGTGAAACTTGATATTCTCCTAAACAGCGAACAGGTAGATGCCTTCTCTGCCATGATTCACCGCAGCAAAGCGGAAGACTTTGGCCGCAGAATGTGCGAGAAGCTGAAAGAAATTATACCACGGCAGATGTTTGTTATCCCAATACAGGCAGCCATCGGTGCAAAAATTATTGCGCGTGAAACCATCTCGGCTATTCGCAAAGATGTTACCGCTAAATGTTACGGAGGTGATATTTCGCGTAAACGTAAACTCCTCGAAAAGCAGAAGAAGGGTAAAAAGAAAATGCGCCAGTTTGGTAAAGTTGAAGTGCCGCAGGAAGCCTTTATTGCTGTGCTTAAACTGAACGACTAATAGTTGTTTTTACGGTGTGTTTGATAACTGAAAACAACTGCGGTAAATCATATTAATTATTCGGCTTTTTTGGTTCATACTTTTACTTTTGCATCACAAAATTTAATCGTATGAAAAAACTCCTTCTTCTATCCTATCTTATTTGCTCAGTTGCTGTATTGTTTGCACAAGGCTTTTATCTCGAATTTAAAATGAGCGGACTGAGCAAAAGCAAGATTGGTAACGGAAGTATGAAATCGTGGTCTCAGGATGGCAACTCCCGTTCGGAAGTTTCGATGAGCGCTGAGGGTTTGCCCGGTGGAGCAATGACCATGGCAACGCTTTCGCTTAAAGCCGAACCGAACAAAATTTACATGCTGAATGAAAAAGACAAAACATACAGCGAAATGGAAACCGGCAACAGCGATGAATGGAAAGACCGTCCGCTGGCTGAATATGAAGTAACGTTAGTGGGTAAAGAAACTGTGAACGGGTATAATACCTCGCATGTTATCGTTAAAATAAACGGCAAACAGCGTGAAGAACTCTGGACGACCAAAGACATTGTAGGGTATGCCGATTTCTCAAAAATAAAATCGAAGTATACCGGTAAAGACAATATGTATAAAGCCCTTGCGGCAAAAGGGGCTGATGGAATGCCGGTGCGGATTAAAGCGGAAGAAAACGGTCAGGGCATGCAAATGGATTTAGTGAAAGCGGAAAAAAGAAACAATCCTTCTTCGCTGTTTAGTTTGACAGGTTACAAGAAAGGCAGCGCATTCAGCGGAATACCCGGTGGCGAAAACATGCAGGAGATGATGCAGAAAATGCAGAACATGACTCCGCAGGAACGCGAAGAAATGATTAAGAACCTCGAAAGGCAATACGGACAACAGCCGCATTAATCCATATTTACATTTCAAACCCCCTACCCAGCATGAACCTGTTTTCTGCAAAACAAATAGAAGACTTCTCTGCCCGTTTAGACAAACTGACTCCTGAAACAAAAGCAGTTTGGGGCAGCATGAACGTAACGCAGATGCTTACACACCTGAACGATGCTTTTCGTATTTGTTTAGGAATGAAAGAATCAAAAGACAAATCGAACTGGTTCTGGAATAAAATAATTTTTCCGGCTTCGGTTTATGGTATGGGTTTCTTTCCCAAAAATTCAGCCGCACCGGTAGAAATAAACCAAAACTTACAAGGCAGTAAGCCGCGCGATTTTTATACCGAACTGGAATTTTTGAAAAAGATGATGGATGTATTCAACGAGCGCGAAGAGGTAAAACTGAAACCGCATCCGCTGTTCGGCAAACTGACTAAAAAGCAGTGGAGAGATTTATTTATCGTACATTTGAATCATCACCTAAAGCAGTTCGGAGTTTAACTATGAAATTAGACATACTTGCCATTGGCGTTCACCCGGATGATGTGGAACTGGGCTGCTCGGGAACTTTAATGAAACAGATTGATGCCGGATATAAAGTGGGCATTCTTGATTTAACCAAAGGTGAACTGGGAACACGCGGAGATGCCAAAACCCGTTTGAAAGAAGTAGAAGCTTCTTCAAAAGTTATGGGCATTAAAGTACGCGAAAACCTGGGCTTTGAAGACGGATTCTTTCTGAACGATAAAGCGCATCAGCTCGAAGTGATTAAGGTTATCCGTAAATATCAACCGGCTGTTGTATTAAGCAATGCCAAATACGACCGCCACCCCGACCACGGGCGTGCCGCGCAGCTTGCTTACGATGCCTGTTTTCTTGCGGGTTTATCAAAGGTGGAAACCAAACTTAAAGGCGAAAAACAAAAAGCGTTTCGTCCCCGTGCCTTGTACCATTACATACAGGCCATACATGCCGAGCCGGATTTTGTGGTGGACATTACCCCCTATTACGAACGTAAACTAAAAGCTATTCTGGCTTTTAAATCGCAGTTCTTCAATCCCGACTCAACCGAACCTGAAACATTTATTTCATCATCCGAGTTTCTGGAGTTTGTAAGGGCGCGTGCTATTCACTTTGGAATGCCCATCAGTGCAAAATATGCCGAGGCTTTTACGGTGAACCGCATACCTGGGATAGACGACATCATGAAGTTAGTGTAACTTCACCTAATGAAAACTTTATCGAAAATATTTTTCAGCCTCGCGCTGCTCTCTTTTGCATTCCATAATGGTTATGCTCAAACAGGCACCCGGAAGAAAACAACTACCACTACTAAAACGAAAACGACCGTTGTTGCTAAAAAAGCAAGTCCGGTTGTTCCGGGTAAAGAAGTAACGGTTACTTTGAAAAATCTTTCGGAAGGAACCATTGCCATATTTGCCGGACCAAAAGATGAGCTCAAAAACCTGACGAAGAAAAAAACGGTAGGCGGGCTGAGTAAGAATACGCTTTATGTGCGCGTGAACGAAGTGGTGTGCATACTAAACGGAGAGAAAACAGTTTCGTGCGCATCAATACAGGCAAACACCACCGCTTTAGAAATAAACAGTTCGGGTAACGCGATAGTTGTTAAGTGAACATTGTAAGTTAAAAGGCAAATTCAATTCTGCTACTCCTGTAAAGGCATTTTTTTGATTTTACTTTCCGGTGTTTTAGTTAGGAATATCCGAGAGACAGATACATTGTGCGTGCAACCATTCAGTTTTATCTAAACGTATACGCACTCCATTACCTACCGCCTGCCTGCACTTTATAGGGTAAAAACAAAAAGTGATGTGTCTCATTGGTAACGGAATCCATTATCATTTTTCTTCTGCCGGACTGCCCTCACATTTGCCCTATTATTTCATTGTTTAAAATCAACTATTATGAAAAAGAAAATACTTGCGCTGCTGACAACTTTGTTTGCTTCGGCAGCCGTTTTTGCGCAGTTGTCCATCAGCATTAATGCATCACCACCTTCCTGCGCGCAACCCTGCAGTGGTTCATTAACGGTGGTTGCCACGGGCGGATACGGTAACATCACCTATTTATGGAACAATTCTCTTACCGCAGAAACCATTGATGAATTATGCCCGGGAACCTACAGCGTGACAGCCTATGATATGGAATGTTATGCTCAGGAAGGAATGCATTGTTCCGATGTTGCTTCTTACACAATACCATCAACTTCCGAAAACATTTCGTGTTCGGTTGTTTCAGTTCCCAATGGCAATATTGCGCTGACAGGCGGCAATGCGGATGTGCTTTATCTTGGTTATGGCCCGCAAAGCACTAACCTGAATGTAAACGTAACCGGAACAGGGCCGTTTACTTATTCCTGGACACCTGCCGCAGGGCTAAGTTGCACCGATTGTGCTTCACCGGTTTTTACACCAACCGCTCAGGGGCTTTATTCTTTCGGGGTTACTGTTACAAACGGCAGTTGCACCACCCAATGCAGTATTTCAATTTGTGTACTAGACATACGAGTACCGGGCAGCAACGGAAATAATAAGAAAGTATATGTATGCCATTTACCTCCGGGCAACCCAGCCAATGTTCAGAACATTTGCATTAGTGTGAATGCAGTGCCTGCACACGTTCCTTTACATGGAGGCGACCGTTTGGGTAATTGCAACCAGGTTTGCAACTCAGGCCCCGGAAAAACAGATGAAACAACCCCTGAATTGCTGTTTGACGCTAATGAAACAGGTTTAGATGTGTTGCTTTATCCTAACCCTTTTACCTCTTCTTTCCATATTAATATTGAAAGTTCGGTTGCCGGTGCGTACGAAATGCAACTGTTTGATATTACCGGAAAACTGCTGGATGAAAGAAAGAATGTTGACGCTGCTCAGGAACTTATTTTAGGCGAAAATCTGTGCCGGGGAATTTACTTTGCGCAAATACGTCAGGGCGATTTATTAAGAACAATCCGTTTGGAAAAAGCAGAATAAGCGCTGATTAGCTTTGGTTAATATTGTTGACTAAAGAGGCTGTCCGGAAAGCGGGCAGCCTTTTTAGTGGAAGCCATGAATCAAAAAAGTCAAAAGCTAAAAGCGGATTCACTTTTAGCTTTTGACTTTTGCCTTTTAACTTCCGCAACAGCGGGTTAAATTCCCGTTACCGTAACACTCACGGGGTCGCTTTCTATGCCCACCGGCTCATCGGCTACTATGTAGCGCAGTTTAAAACGGTAAACTTTGCTTTGCCCTGCAGCAGGCAGGTGAGGGTCTAAATAATGGGCTTTTGAAATACGCCCGGCATAAATAAAGCCCGCGCCATCGCCATAGTCGGCATACACATCTGCAGCATCAGTATGTTCGTGGCTCCACTGCACGTAAGCGTGACCGTTTTTGAGCGATACTTTCGGGTGCGGCTGAATACCCGAAGTATCGTTGGGTATTTCGGCTCCTATAATGCCCAGTGCTTTACCTATGGTTTCGGTATATGCCGGATTCGATTTAATGTTTTGCACCAATAAAGTAATGCGGTCGAAAATGCCTGCGGCTACAGCGGGCATGGCAGGTACCGAAGGTGGCGTTGGAAAGTTGCCAATATCAACAGGGCTGCCATCGCGCAACGCGTTTTTATAGGCGGTAAGGGTTTGCACGTAATCTTTAAACTGGGGCAATGCCAGAATTACTTTGGCAAAAAAATCGGCATCGGCAGCTACAGAAGCAAGCAACGCAGGGCTGATACTAAGCGCCACAGCATAGGTAGCTAATGCGCTTGAAAAAGTGG
>CAIYOV010000086.1 GCA_903927935.1 uncultured Bacteroidota bacterium
CAGAAGAATCAATGTAATGGTTTTCTTCAGCGGTAAGATATTTAGCACCGATTTGTGTAAATTCAGAAAAAGGTTTTTCACTTACAGATTTCTCTCTTCTGAATATCTGGTAGCCCAGAATATCTGAATTGGCGGAAGCAAGGTCATTCCAGTAAACATAAACTTTACCATCATCGATACTTGCCGAAACATTGGTTGGTGCTTCAGGTACAGTAGTAATCAACGGGCGCGCCTGAAGTGTATCACTGAAATCACTGAAGACAAAACTGGTGCTTTGCGCTTTTACACAGTAGTAATAAATAGATATACCATTCAATGCGCTGCTGGTATCTAAATAAGATGTTGACTCGCCACTGTGTTTCACTAAATCAGATATTTGAAGCATCCCGGTGCTGTCTTTCCCCTGCATGCGATAGACACGGTATCCGCTGATGTTCGATTCGTCGGTAGTAAACTGAAGTTTAACTCCGTCTTTTATACCAACTGCTAATTCCATTTTAGGTGTAGCAGGTTTACGTGTACTCTGGTAAATACCAGGTTCACGCGCTGTTTTAGGAAGGACTGATCCTTTTACACCTACTATTTCTACATAGTAGTAATACATTTTCATGGGCTGAACATATACATCAATAAAAGAAGAATCATACTGAGAAACTTCTCCTACCAATTCGTATTTACCATCATATTTATCGCTTCGATAGACTCTGTAAGAGCGCACATCATTGGCTGTGCGCAAATCCCAACTTAATTCCAAACCGCCTTTGCCGGTTTTACTAAAAACATGAAATGTAAATGGATTATTAATACTACGGTCATCAAATGCAGAAGTAAAGGCAGTATCGGAAGCAGGACTGTAATTGCCATAAGCATCTAAAGCATGAATTACATATTTGTAAATCCTCTTAGGTGCAACCAATGTATCGGTTACTTCAAAAAACAAACTGTCTTTGCCCGGTTTAAAATTGCGGATTGGTTTTATGGGAATATAAACTCCGGTTAATTGCTCCTGACGGAAAACACGAAAGCCTACCGGTTTCTTACCAGCTACGGACTTCCAAATAAGTTTTATCTTTTGTGCAGATGCTTCAATGGTTACTAGTTTGATAGCCGGATGGTCATAACGTTTAGGATAAGAAACCTTGTTAGTAGTAAAAAGTTTTTCTTCAGCACCAGTTTTAGATATGCTGCTTACCTGATACTGATAATCAATGCCTCTTATAGCAGTTTCATCAAAATACAAAACCCCCACCGCCAGTTGCAGCAATAAAGAATTTCGTGTATAGCCAACAGAATCGAGTGTTTTAAATTTATCTAACCGGTTCCATATTTTTTCAACTGCCTGTACACTTAAGTCGGCTTCATCGGGTGTTTTTTTGTTGGCAGCTTTGAGTTTCGTATAGAAATCATCTTTTGTTACTGGGAAATAAATTTGGGCAATTTCGGTAAACGAATTTTCACCGGTGGTCTTTCGCTCCAGTCTGAATCCTTTTGCTTCGTGCCCATCAGAAGTTTTGAGATAATCAAACGACAGATGTACAAAAATTCCTTTTTGTGAAGCAAATGCTGTTTTATCACGCTGGGTTTGTGCATTGGCAGATAATATTGTTACTAATGTAACTAGAACAATTATTGTTTTCTTTTTCATAATCGGTTTCATTTCGGTGAATAGTTACTACCAGTTAATATTTATAGAGGCTCCTCCGTTATCCATATGCGCAGTAGCACCTACAGATTTACTCCCGCACCATTCATCTTTAAAACAATGTGTAATTACGCACCAGTCGCAGCAGTCATCGCAATCGCTATCGCAACAACCTGCACCGCAGTAAGCACATGCACCAAGAGAAAGTGTAACCGTGCCGTCAATAGCAAATTGCCCGTCTGAATGCAATTCACCAGCAGATTTTGCTTCAACACTTATTTCTCCGCTTGCACCTGCACAGGCAATACCAATAGACGCTCCAACCGAAACCCATACATGAACCTTATAAGCTGCACCGGTGTATAAAACTGAAGCAGGTCCTGCAAAATTCATTCCTATGGAGTAATCACCGGTAATATCAGCACCTACTTCCGCGGAAAGCACTATTAAATCAATACCAACTTGCGGAACATAAGGAACCGGGTATGTTCCTTTACCTTCCAGAAAAAATCCCTTCAGGTTGCTGGCAAACGAAGTAGGAAGCAATCCATTGTAGGAGTATGTTTTAAACGTATTGGTAATCACC
>CAIYOV010000087.1 GCA_903927935.1 uncultured Bacteroidota bacterium
TAAAACCTCTATGGCCCCGCGTAGTTAATTACGAATACCGCGATGAAAAGGGTAAATACACTTTTGCGTTTTAGGTGATTTTTTGGCTAAAAGGCTAAAAATTTTCATTTTTCAACCAGAAATGATAGTTTTTAAGGGTTAAAGGGTCATTAACCAGGTTTATAAAATCATTTTTGAGGCTTGTAAAATGATTTTTGAAGTCTATAAAATCATTCTTTAAGCTTATAAAATGATTCGTGAAGTCTGAAAAACCATTTTTGAGACCTACAAAATGATTTTTGAAGCTTGTAAAATCATTCTTCAGACCTAGAAAACGATTCTTGAAGCTTGAAGAATCATTTTTGAAGACTATAAAATGGTTTTTGAAACAGAGAAAACTGTTCGGCAGGTCTGTAGAAATATTTGGTAAGCTTACTGAGCGAGTCCAGTTAGTGCTAATTACTTCTTTACAGAAAGAATTATGGCCTTCCAACAAAAAAGCGCGAAGAGAAAAACTCTTCGCGCTTTTTATTTCATCCGTTAATCAGCTAATTGCTTTCAGTAATCGCCCAGTGTTTCTTCCAACTGCCCCAACGCCTGAGCGAGTTGTGCATCGTTTGGAGCTACACCATGCCACTTGTGTCCGCCCTGCATAAAATCAACTCCGTAGCCCATCTGTGTATGCATGATAATAAAAACCGGTTTGCCATTACCGGTGCGCGATTTTGCTTCGCGCAAAGCAGCAAGCACTCTTTCAATGTTATTGCCTTCGTGCACTTCCAGCACATCCCATCCGAATGATTCAATTTTTAATTTCAAATCGCGGTGACTTAAAATTTTATCGCAGCTGCCGTCAATCTGCGCATTGTTGTAATCAATTGTAGCAATCAGGTTATCTACTTTGTTGTGCGGAGCAAACATCAGTGCCTCCCAAATTTGTCCTTCCTGAAATTCACCATCGCCATGCAGCGAGTAGACAATCGAATTGTCGTTGTTTAATTTTTTAGTAAGCGCAGCACCAATAGCCATACTCAAACCCTGACCAAGCGAACCGGAAGCAGCGCGAACGCCCGGAAGATTTTCATGCGTAGCTGGATGACCTTGCAGACGCGTATTTAATTTACGGAAAGTACCCAGTTCTTTTTTATCGAAATAACCGGCATGTGCCAGCACACTATACCAAAGCGGACTGATGTGTCCGTTAGAGAGAAAAAACACATCCTCACCAACAGCATCCATCGAAAAATTTTTGTTGTGTTTCATCACATCAAAATACAAAGCCACCATAAATTCGGTGCAGCCCAGCGAACCACCGGGGTGACCGGAGTTAACTGCATGAACCATTCGAACAATATCTCTGCGAACCTGCGAGGCAATGCGTTTTAATTCTTCGGTAGAAGCCATGTTGCTTTTATTTTAGCACGAAAATAATTTTGCAGAATCGCGAAGCAGAAAAAAGTTTCTAACCATTGGTGGGAAATGATTTGTAATCCTCATTCTGAATTTTGAAATTCATGCGATGATAAAATTCACCACCACCATTTTAAAGTTTGCCGAGCAAGGCGAAAAAACCGGATGGACTTATATTGTTATTCCTGTTGAGTTCGCAGAACAACTAAAACCAGGCAACAAAAAATCATTTCGTGTAAAGGGGAAATTGGATACTCATGCAATTAAACAAGCAGCACTTATACCAATGGGCGATGGCGATTTTATTCTTCCGCTGAATGCATCAATTCGTAAAGCAATTGGAAAACGTAAAGGGGCACAACTCGAAGTTCAATTAGCTTTGGATGAATCCGCCTTCCTGTTTTCAAAAGAAATGATGGAATGTTTAGAAGATGAACCAAAGGCATTGGAGAACTTTAAAAAACTTTCGGGCTCAGAACAAAAATATTTCAGCAAATGGATTGACAGTGCAAAAACCTCCGAAACAAAAGCCAAGCGCATTGTTCAAACACTCGAAGCCATGTTAAAAGGTTACCAATACGGGCAAATGATTCGGTCGTTGAAAAAAGATAAGCAATAAAAAATATCAGTGCGCATCCTTAAAACAAAAATGCTTCGCTAAATATTGCGAAGCATTTTTGTTTATCTGTGTATTTAAATTCTAATAATTCCAAAGATCATGTTCGAACTCAAACAAACCTTGTTTTACTCTGTCACTTTCCAGCAATGCGTCTACACCAGTTGCGTATTCTTGAATGTTGCGGTCATGCACATTACTTTCTTTGTAAATGTAGCTTTCGAACAAGCGGGCTTCGAAAATATCTTCCCAACTCATACGCACTGCATCATTCTTAGGATTAAACACCTCATACTTTGCAAGAATTGGGCGAAGATCCGGATAATATATCCAATACATGGTCATATCTCCACGGTAATTACCTGAGGCATCAAAGTCCTCCATAATCGGTGCAATACCAATAATGCGAACCATCATAGTTGAAGTCTCTTCATCAAAGAACCAATCTTCCTTAACACGATATTTTACAATCTTATCCCAGGTAAGGTCGTTCTTCTGAATCACCTGCTCTTCTTCCAATGTTACCGGATTAATCTGCATTACAGTATCTGTACGGCTACCTAGTTTTTTTACATCCTCAACACTCATCACCTGTTTAAACTGGTCTGCATCCACTACGGAAGGATCGTAAACGGTGAGCTCACCGTTTTTTGCCGCAGTGTGAAGAATTTCAATTAATGGCTGCTGAGGATACTTGAACGGCAAGTTCATTTTCTCGCGCACATCAATCATTCTCCAAATACGTTTTGCCCAAAACACATCCGCTTCACGGATGTAGTCGTAAGGGATTACGTCCTTTTCTTTTGTAGTAGTTTTTACCCATGCACCATCTAATGGTTCTTGAGCAAAAGCAACTCCTGCAAACATAAGCAGAAGAGCAGCGAATACAAATTTTCCTTTCTTAAACATAATACCTGTGTTTTTAGATAATAGTAAATGCAATCTGACCTAACTTTCTTGGCTGCTTATCAGGTCCTACAACTTTAATTTCGTCAATGAAAATAACATCCTTTGGTTTCGCGCGATCTAACAAAGCTTTCATATCAGCGCTAAACATTGGTCCTTGCGTTTCCTTTTTAAAAATTTCACCTTTCGATGAGAATACCATCTGGAAGCTAACAACATTGAAACGTGCTTCGAAATCAAAATTCTCCAATAATGGCACAATACCGCTTTGCGATTTAATTGCCCCCGGCTGTGCATTACCTCCTCTTAATTTTCCGCCTAAAGTTGGAACCGGATCTGGAATACGCTTAATACGAAATTCTTCAGAACCCATCGGTTGAACCTTACCTTCAATTTTTGCTGATACAGCAATCTGGCATTTCCCGACAGCCGTAACATTCGCTGTATAGGTACCATCGGCATTTTTACCAAGTGTTCCTGCACCCTGTAAAGAAGCGGAGACATCACCTTGTCCAACACCCGGTACCGAAATTTTCATAGGATTATCAACTCCAATGTAAAGAACATTCATTTTTATAGGTGAAACTACCACAGCTTTTGCCGCTACCTGGTAACCTCCTTCAAAAGGATAAAAAGTGTACCCTCCTGCCGGATTCTTAACGCGAATTATTCCACCATATTTTCTCTCACCTACTGCGCCACCACCCTGTTCCAATTTTGCCATACCACCTTCTGCTTTTAGAATACCGCTTTCGCTATATCCTGCTGGAAGAGGATTTGGAGAATCAACCTTATCATAAGTTCCGTCAGGATTTCTTTTAAACCCACCCAATGAACCCAAGAATACTTCTGGTTGTTGAGTTGAATTGAAAGCCGCCAAGAAAATATCAGCTTTATAAGCTTGACCTTGCATAATATAGCTAGAAGGAGCAATAATTTTTGCAGCTAATGCATCAAATTTAAAATCTGTTTCACCGATTTTCTTAATAAGATATTCGATAACCACACCTTCAGAACTTACTACGTCATTCTGAAATTTAGAAAGAATTGTTACAGCCGCAGTTGCCGGAACGTGACTGAAAGTTAAATACTCCCACTTTGCCCCTTCTTCGCCTTTTTTCTTAGGTATTTGAGCATCTAACGACAATCTGAAATTGGCTTTATCTTTCTCGTCAACCAAGTCCAGCAATTGCTTGCGGGTGTCCAATATTTTTTGCCTGAGTTCCCTGCCTCTTTTTACACCCTCACCTTCTTCTACAAACATGCGTGTTGCTACATCAACATTGTCGCGTCCAACAATATCATCAGTTTCGGGATCTATACCACCGGCTCCTGCAATAATGTCTTTTTTATATTTAGCTAACAAGTCACGCAGAGAGCCAGTAATTACTTTTGCCTTTTGTGCTTTGTCGTAATATGCCTGCGCTTTATTTTTATCCTGATCTAATTGCTTATCAAACATCTTGTAGATGCCTTGATTTTTTTCGCCTAACGAACCGTTCGAAGTTTGCAAACCCTCGTTTACCAAGTGGAATGCGTTCAATACTTCCTGTGATACGTTCAAAGCGAGTAGTGCTGTCAACACGAGATACATCATGTTGATCATTTTCTGCCTTGGGGTTAATACGCCTCCTGCCATTTTTTTAGTTTCTCATTTTTGGGTTAAACCATTTATTCCACTACAGAAATTAAACCGCTTTCATGGCAGAAAGCATGTTGCCATACACCGCATTCAAAGAAGTTAAGTTCTTGTTCAACTGAGCAAGATTGTCTTTATATTTCACGGCATCAGTAGCAGTCTCAGAAAGAGCTCCAGCTGCGGCATTCAGATTACCAAAGAACTTATTCATAGCTTTTAGGTGATTGTTCGAATCCTGAAGCTCTAGCTCATAAATAGCATTCAGTTGTGAAAGATTTTTAACCATACTTTGAACCTGCTCATGATAAACCTTAGTATGTTCAGCACCTGCGCCAATTGAATTAACTGCCGTAGTAGCCGTTGCTGCTGCTTGCGCAAATGTATTTATTTGACCGGCTGCATTCTTGGCATTTTTAGAAAAATCGTTAGCTGCCACAGTAGCATCTGTAAGATCATTTAGTTTACCTACACTCTCTCCGAGCGAAGTAAAGCCTTTGCCTAAACTGTTAATCAAATCTGGTCCCACTTTCGCATCACTCAACATTTTGTCAAGTTGCTGAGTTAACGGCTTTTGATTTTTGTTAATCGGACCTTCTTCCGCCAATTCAGGATATACCCTTTCCCATTCTACCTCTTTGTGAAATGCAAACTGTGGTTCTAATCCTGAGATAAAGAAGATAATTACCTCTGTTCCCATTCCCGCCATAAGCATAACGTTAGCACCTGTCCAGTGCATAATTTTAAAAAGTGCTCCGGCAATAACCACCGCTGCTCCCCAAGAGTAAGCATAATTTAAGTAGGTTCTTGCCTTTTGTGTCATCAATGGATGCGATTTTGCTGCCATGTTTTTTGTTTTTTTAGTTAGGGTTAAACAATAAAATATTTAATTATTAATTGGAAAAAATTGAAATAGATTCCTGGAATAAAGTGGAGTCCATAATTAATTATCAGTAATATCTCTTCCGAGGAATGTGGTGATACATCTGAAACCAACATAAGATTTTGAAGAATCGGCATATTCCCAATGGCGGGTTCCGGTTTCAATATAGTATCCTATATCTTTCCACGAACCTCCTCTGATAACTTTGCGTTTCATAGCTTCCGGTTCAGAAGCCTCTGCATCGTACCGTATATCAGGGTTAAGATCATGTATGAAAGAATATGAATTTTCGTAGAAAGCCGAAGAAGTCCATTCGGCAACATTACCTGCCATACAATATAAGCCGTAGTCATTTGGCCAATAAGCATCAGAGCGAACTGTATAGAAACCGCCATCTTCCGGATAATTTCCCCTTCCCGGTTTAAAGTTAGCAAGGATACAACCTTTCGAATTTCTTACATAAGGGCCACCCCAAGGATAAGGAGCTAATTTTTTACCGCCACGTGCCGCATATTCCCACTCGTGTTCAGTTGGCAATCGGAAGATGTCCATCAAAGGCTCTCCGCGCGGTGTTCTGTAATCTTCCCAAAGTCTGGTTCTCCAATAGCAGAACGCATTTGCCTGATGCCATGTAACGCCCACTACAGGATAATCATCAAAAGCGGGATGGTGAAAATAGTTTCGTGTCATTGGTTCATTATAAGAATAGGAGAAGTCTCTTACCCATACCAATGTATCCGGATATACATCAACATTTTCTTTATGAATAAAACTAGTTCTTGATTTTCCTCTGTTCTTAGTTAAAGAAGCCGCCTTATAATCGAACCATTGATAATCATATTTCAATTTACTAAGGTCCAATTCTTTTTTCCCCCATATTCTTTGATCCTCCGGCAAGAAGATTTCTTCAAGTTGCTCATTCTTTTCTTTACCACTCCATTCGATCTTCTTATTCCAATCTAACATGGTTTTGCCATCAGCATCATCTTTGGTATCTCCAAGAAGAGCATGAGCAACTGAGTCGCGGACATAATTAATGAACTGGCGGTACTCGTTATTTGTAATCTCTGTATCGTCCATGTAGAAACCTACAATTGATACTTGCTTAGACCGAGCTTGTAAAGATGCATTCACATCCTGATCACTCGGGCCAATATGCAACACACCGGATGGAATAAACACCATGCCATAAGGTGTTATTGGATTCCATTTAGGTCGGTCAAGTTCTCCGAGAAGTTGCCCGTTGTAACCCCCTTTACAACCTGCAACGAAAAGCAAAAGCGCAAGAGATGCTTTGCTTAAAACACCATGTAAGTTTTTCATGTTTTTTGTTTTGATAGTTTTCCCCTGTTTTTTTTAAAGAGCGTAAATGTAATAAGTTTTTGATTTTACAATAGTACTAGAAAAAAATTGTTTGCTCCCCTTTGTTAATTACGATTTCCAGACTTCATTGTTACCATTTAACCATATACAAAAACCAGTTAGTCTACTACTAATTAAATCGCGGGTTATGATAAAAATAACCGCGGCTTTCTTTCTTCTTAAACGGATAACGATAATTCAAACTTATCTCGTGTGAACCTGTATTGAATTTTGTGAGATACGAGAGATTTGCATCATAAGAATAAATCAATTGCACTCCTTTGTATCTGAAACCCAAAATCACGGCTAACGCATCAATTGTATTTTTAGTATATCCTCTAAACGAAATTCCTGTTATGATATTGTTGATAATAGTTCCTGTGATACTGAGGTCCAATTGAACTTTCTTAAAATCAGTTTTAATAAGAGCAGATGGCATCATGCTAAACTTATTTGAAACTTTAAAATCATATCCGCCCATAAAAAAAAGATCGCGCGAAAAATTCAGTTTCGTTTTGTCTCCGCTTTCGCTCTTCACAGTGGCTGAAGAAAATGCAATGTGATTAATGCTTGCTCCTGCAAAATATTTTTCGCTGTTGAAATAAATTCCGAAAGATAAATCAGGTGCAATTCCTTGTTGTAAATTATTTGGCAAAAAATTATCGTTGTGATTTACTCCTCCACCATAATTCCCTTCAGGCGCACGAAGTTTATCTCCATCTATGGATGTTTGAATAATTCCTGCACCTATTCCAATTCCCATTTTCCCCCACTTAAATTTTTTACGATAATCATAATTCAGTGCCACATAAGTGGAACGTTGAAAGCCGATTAAATCATTTATGGCAGTAATTCCGATTCCGGAACTGATAGCATCAATGGGAAGATTCAAATTCAAACCTTGTGTAGCAATAAATCGGTTAGCTAGTGCTACATATTGGCTTCGGTGAATAGCGGAAATTTCCAACGCATCGTCATGACCGGCATAAGCGGGATTAAACAAGTACCTGTTATACATGTATTGTGTAAACTGCGGTTCTGATTGCGCGTTGATACATATATAAATGATTGAAAAAAAAATGAGGATGTAAAGTCTATGGAGCATGAACACGAAATGAAAATAATTCTTTCAGATGAAGTTACAAGATGACGATAAATTGGCTAGATCTTCCACAAATCTCCCCACAAACGTTGCCCGCCATCTACATAAACTGTTTCGCCAGTGATGAAACGCGCCATCGGACTGCAAAGGAAAAGGGTAATGTATGCAACCTCATCAATTGTTCCTAAACGCTTAGCAGGAATTGCTACTTCAATATCTTTCAAAAATTCAGGCGGATATTGATCTAGTCCGGTACTTTTAATAATACCAGGAGCCACCGCGTTCACCTGTATATTATACTTACTCCACTCAACTGCAAGAGACATAGACAAATTTTCAACTCCCGCACGTGCTGCACCGGTATGTGCCATTCCCGGGAAGCCTCGAAAAATGTTGGCTATAATATTTACAATACTTCCTTCATTTTGTTTGATAAAAAAGGTTTTTGCCATGGTTTGAGTCATGTAAAAAGTTCCATTCAGATTGTTATTAACCACTGCATTCCAGCCTTTGAAGGTAATATCTTCAGCGGCCGAAGGAAACTGGCCTCCGGCATTATTGATCAGAATATCCAGTTTGCCTTCATGGGTAGCAATATTTTTCGCGAGTGCTTCAACCTGTTCTGTTTCGCGGGTATCACATATTGCATAACGCACTTTCCCATAAGTCGAAAGTTTTGCCACAGCCGTTTTTAATCTTTCTTCCTTACGCGAAGAAATAATTACACCGGCTCCGAGTTGAAGTAATTGCGTAGCAATAGCAAAACCAATTCCGCTTCCACCACCGGTTACTAATGCAACTTTATCTTTAAATAAGTTTGGTTGAAACATCAATCCTTATTTTGAAAGTGGTTTGTTAAGCATTGCTCTAGTTTCATCAATTGTTGCAACTTCTCTTCCCATCATGCGAACTAATTTTGCTGCTGCTTCAATTAGCTCACCATTACTCTTTGCCATTTCGCCCTCTGGCAAATAAAAATTATCTTCTAATCCTGCCCGGATATTTCCATCAATAGTTATTGCGGCTGCAATGGCCTGCCATTGTTTTCTTCCAATGCCAATTACCTGCCAGTGTGATCCTTCCGGGACACTCGCTGCTTGATGCAAAAGATTTCTTGTTGATATTGGAATTCCACCTAACACACCCATCACAAAACTGAACACATAAGGTTTTTGTAAAAGCCCCATATCAATCAGCGGAGAAGCGTTATTGATATGACCATTATCAAATACTTCCATTTCTGGAACAGTTCCCACTTCTTTCATTTTCTCCAGGTAAAACTGAATTTCTGAAAAAGGATTCTGAAAAACGAAGTCGTGATAAAACGATTTAGTCTTAGGTGAATAAATTCCGTAGTTCATTGATCCCATATTCAGTGCTGCCATATCCGGTTTAAGCGCTGTTATGTGTTGAACACGCTCTTCTTTTGACAACCCAATAGCACCGGTACTGTAATTGATAATAGCAGTAGGACAAAGCAAACGAACTTCTTCTCCAATTTGCCGGTAAGTTTCAATATCATACGCTGGCGCTCCACTTTCCTGACGTGCGTGAATGTGAAGAATACTTGCACCGGCATCCACAGCTCGTTTTCCTTCTAGCGCAATTTCTTTGGGGGTGTATGGGATATAGGGACATTGTGCGCGCGTTGCAAGTACTCCTGTGAGTGATGCTGTAATAACTATTTTCTTTGCCATGCTATTTTTATATTGAGTATTGAAAAATATGATTCTGTTTTTACTGTTTAATCACCTGCTCTGCATTAAATTTTCATCCCTTCCACACAGGTTTCCTTTTTTCGACAAATGCCTGAAGCCCTTCTGCAGCGTCTTCCGTTTGAAGTGCTTCACCCAACATTTGTTTCATATGGCTGTGCGCTTCGCTTGAAGGAATTTTTCTAAGGTCATCAAAAGCTTCTAGCCCTAATCTTATGGCAGATGGAGAGTATTCGAAAATATCATCAACCAAGGCCTGAACTTCTGCATCTAATTTATTGGCATCTACTACTTTGGTTACCAATCCTATCTTTTCAGCTTCAGTGGCAGTAGCGATTTTAGCGCGTATGCAAAAATCCAAAACTGTCCTTGCGGGAATAATCTGAAGCATACTATACATTACCTGAAAAGGATAAAGTCCGCGTTTTACCTCGGGCAAACTAAAACTTGCGTTGGGGGTTGCTACAACATGCGTGCATCCGCATGTAATTAAAAACCCTCCGGCATATACCGGTGCATGAACTTTAGCAATACAAGGTTTATGCAGCGAGTAGAATACTTCTCCCATAACCACTTCGCCATTCGGCTCAGGCACAGAAGATGTTGTTTGTTCGGACGTACCTGCAAACGCTTTTAAATCTGCACCGGCACAAAACACATCTCCTTTCGCTGCAATTACAACCGCCCAGATGTTGCGATTGTAATGCGCGTAGTGAAGTGCATAGGTGATTTCCTTGAAAAGAATGGGGTTCAATGCATTTTTCTTTTCGGGACGATTAAGTGTGAGAGTGAGTAAATGATTATCTTCTTCGACTAATAAATGTGCGAATGTATGTTGTTTGATTTTTAGTGATTGTTCAGATGTGTAAAGCATGGCTCTCCATTTTCATTAAAGCGTGCTAATGTAGAATGTTTGATATAAAATAAAACTACTCAAAATCATTTCGTTTCTAGAGAA
>CAIYOV010000088.1 GCA_903927935.1 uncultured Bacteroidota bacterium
AAATGCAGGGGGAAATATTTCAGTCGAAAAAGTTGTAGTGATTCGATAGTTGTTATTCATTTGAAGTTTTCAAGCATTGAGTTTATGCCTTTTCAAGGCAATGGATGGAGTCTTGAAAAAACAGTATCTTATAGAGAGATAATGGCAAAAGTTGAAAAGCGCTATGGCAACGACCTTATTAAACTTGATGACGGCAAAAATGATACAGCAAAAAGTTATTCCATTAAAAACCACATAGGAACATTTGCTATTATCAGTTCGGTAACAAATCCGTTCTGCGATACATGTAACCGGATGCGACTTACCGCAGATGGCAAAATGAAAAATTGTTTATTCTCCGAATCTGAAACCGATTTACTTTCCTCGTTTAGAAAGGGAGAAGATATTGTCCCCCTTATTCGGGAAAATATTTGGAGAAAGAAAACAATAAGGGCCGGCATGGATACACTGGTTAATTTCGGGAAACAGGAAAATCGGTCTATGATTTCAATTGGTGGATAATTACTCATGTGAAGTCCCATCTATAATACTGAAAATATGCAATACAGCTGGAAAAACAGCATCCATGTATTCATTCGCAGCTTTTTTTGAACCGGGCAAAGTGAGTATTAAAGATTCTCCTTTCATACCGGCAACACCACGAGAGAGCATTGAGAATGGAGTTATGTTTTGTCCGTAATTTCTTGCAGCCTCTATTATGCCCGGTATTTCGCGATCTAACAGAGGGCGAATTGCCTCTGGGGTTCTATCCCTGGTTGAAAGTCCGGTTCCACCGGTAAGAATGATAATATCGTTCTTTGCTTCATATAATTGAGTTACTTTCTTCTGAATCGTATCAATTTCATCAGGCACGATTGATAAATCAGAAATATGTACACTACACGATTCCAACTTTTTGATGATTGCTTTGCCGGCTCCGTCTTCTTTTTTACCTGCCGAAATACTATCGGAGCAAACTATCACAGCGGCTTTTAAATCCTTTCTGAACTTATCGTTGAAATCAGATTTCCCGCCTTTCTTCTCTTTCAGTTTAATGGAGGTAATTTCAATTCCTTTATCAATAGGCTTGAGCATATCATAAATGGTGAGAGCCACTACAGAAGCAGCATGCATGGCTTCTACCTCTACACCTGTTTTGTAAATGGTGTGAACCTCTACTTCTGTCATTATTTGCGTATCAGAAATTTCATAACGGACTTGTGTAAACTCAATAGGTATCGGATGACAATCAGGAATCATATCACTGGTGCGCTTTACAGCAAAAAGACCGGCAATTCGTGCAGATTCCAACACATCTCCCTTGGGAACCGTTTTGTTTTTTACCGCTTCGATCGTTTCCTTTCGGCTCATTTTCACAATCACCGTTGCAATGGCCTGACGGAATGTGGATGTTTTATGTGTTATGTCTACCATAATGCTTTAAGAGTTTTGTTTCCATGAATATGTTTCATCTTCTAATATTTCTTTCCCCCAGATAGGTACGCTTGTTTTTATTTCATCCACTATCCACAGGCAGGCATCAAATACATCGGTACGATGTTTTGACGAAACAAAAACAAAAAGAGATATTTCTCCGGCATTTACAGTGCCTTTGCTATGGTAAATATGCAAACAAGTAAGCGTGAAGCGGTCAAAAGCTGATTCGCGTATTTCATTAACCTTCTCTTCGGCCATTTCTTCGTAAGCGCTGTAATCTATAGCGCGGACAGTCTTGCCATCTATCAAATCATTGCGAACCTGACCAAGAAAAATATCGTGCGCTCCAATATTTGTTTTGATGCTGTGTTTCGCGATTGAATCAGCAATAAACTGCGGACTTATTGCCCCATCAACAAAAACCCGATGTTTCTTTTTCTCGCTCACAATTTTTGAATTTTATTTTCAATGATTCCATTACACCATCTCATAATTCATCTTCCGGAATTTCTCTTCGCTCGAGGGTATTGATTTTATTACTTCAGGATTTCTTTCAAATTCAATCTTCTGAAAATTCATAGTGAGCATATCTGCAACTAACAGTTTTCCCGAAAGTATTTCACCGGCACCGGTAATAAGTTTAATTGCTTCGTTTGCCATCATGGTACCGATGGTACCCGGCAAAGTTCCAATTACACCGGTCGCGGAACAATCAGGAGCCTGAGCGAATGTTGGGGGCGATGAAAATAAACAGCGGTAAGTTGGACCCTTACCAACAGGGAAATTAAATACAGAAAGTTGCCCCTGAAAGCGAAAAAGAGAACCCGATATCAATACTTTATTCAGCAGGCAAGATGCATCGCTTACCATATAGCGCGTGGAGAAATTATCTGTCCCGTCAATGATTATATCGTAGTCAGCAAAAATACCGAGTGTATTTCCAACGGTTAGTTTTGTATAGAATGTATCAATGACAATAAACGGATTTTGCTTTTGCAATTTCTGCTTTACAATCTCAGCTTTAGATTTTCCAATATCGGTATCATCAAAAAGGATTTGGCGTTGCAGGTTTGTTTCATCTACTACATCACCATCCACAATACCGATTTTCCCGATACCGGCAGCTGCTAGATAAAGGAGTGCGGGACAACCCAATCCACCGGCACCAATTACCAGTACGCGAGAACTTTTAAGTTTCTCCTGTCCCTTCTTCCCTACTTCGGGAAGCAGAAGATGACGGCTATAACGCGATATTTCTTCTTTAGTAAGCATAATTATCCTCCGGCAAAGGGCGGCAGAAATGCCACCACATCCCCTGTTTTAAGCATTTGATTCACTGTTATTATTTTTCTATTTACTGCCAATACAAAGGAGTAACCGTTGAGTTTTGGGAAATCGGAAATTATTTTTTCGAGTAACGAATCGGTATCACTTACGTTTTGCAAATGCATTTCATTCGACCCTACGATATCTGCAAGTGATCCGAAAAATTTAATTTCTATACTCATACTTTAAAAAGTTTGATGCTTGCAATCAATAAAACTAATGCAAGAATTTTATTCAACACCGGATTAGTAAACTTTTTGCTACCGGCATACGCTCCCATAAAGCCACCAATGAGTGTGACTATCAGCCATACGTAAACGGCATTGTCAATGACAATTCCTTTACTAACTAATCCGATAATGCCTGCTATTGAGTTCACTAAAATGAAAAGCGATGAGACAGCTGCTGTTTCTTTCATTTCGCCCCAATTCATCAGGATAATTACAGGAGAGAGAATGATGCCACCGCCAATACCAATGATACCCGAAAGAAAACCAATTACTGCGCCTATTACCAATGCCCAATTGCGATTGACCGGTTGGGTGGGTTGAGTTTTACTTCCAAACACACCCAACAAACGGAGAATGGGGAAAATGAGAATTATACCTAGGATGCGTTTATATACAACGGGATCAATGGTAATAGTGGCTCCTATAAAAGACGCGGGAACAGAAGTAAGCGCAAATGGAATGAATAGATTCCACTTAAAATAACCTGCTTTGTAGTATTCATAAAAGGCAACAAGCGAAACAAAAACATTCAATATCAGGGCGGATGATTTCATAGAGGCAGGGGAAATGCTGAACAATGCCATCAACGCCAGATAACCACTGGCACCTCCATGACCGACTGATGCATAGAGGATCGATATAATGAAAAGGCACAGCAGGAATAGCCAGGGTATTGTTTCAATCATGCTTGGGCGACATCTTTTGTATACAAAGATGGAATGAGTGAAACAGTGAAAGAAATGATACTCGTCATAACAGTTGAGAATGAATTTGCCTGCGCAAACCAAAGTTTGTATCAGGGCAGCAAGTGAACTTCTACTGTTTCACGACTATGCAGGAATGTTTTTTCGGTTGGAACATAAATGAGACAATCAGCAAGTGCAAAGGATCCGATGTTGTTTGATTCCTGCCCTTCCAGGATTTCGACACTACCATTTATTATTCTGCCCTTAAGAAAAAAAGAAAGGCCTGCCTTTTTATTAAAATCACATAAAACAGGAAGGGTTACCTGTTTAAGAAAAATATCACTGTAGCCCTGCATGATTCTTAAAGCGGGATAAACATATTCGTAAAAGCAGGTGAGTGCAGCGGCAGGATTACCAGGTAAAGAAAAGAGCAAACAATTATTCTGCTTTCCGAAAAACAGGGGTTTGCCGGGCTTTTGCAAAACCTTATAGAAAATGCTCTGCACCCCAAGTTGCTGCATGGCGTTGGCCACGTAATCGTATTTGCCTACAGAGATTCCTCCGGATACAAGCACCATATCGGAGCCGGTGATTGCCTTTTGCAAAGTTTCTGCGGTTAGTTTTTCATCATCAAGAACTCTAAAAGTTTCTACCGAAACAATATTAATTGATTCAAGTGCTGATTGAAGAGCAAAGGAGTTAGATTCATATACCTGACCATCTGAAAGTAGGGTGCCGGGTGCTTGTAACTCATTACCGGTAATCAGAATGGAAACTTTTGGTTTAGGGAAAATACTTACTGAGGTAACACCCAGCCCAGTAAGAAAGCCGATGGCTGCGGGATTAAGGACTGTTCCGCTTTTAAGCGCCACAGTTCCCTCCGTTATGTGCGAACCTTTAATGCGCACGTTTGCCAGATAAGTTAGGGTGGGCTCGCGGATAATCAGTTTGCCATTTTCGACCGAAACGTTTTCCTGCATTACCACTGTATCAGCCCCTTCGGGGATTTTAGAGCCGGTAAAAACGCGTACGGCCTGACCGAAGGAAATTTTCCGATTAAAGGGTTTTCCGGCAGGGGCTTCTCCTTTAAGCTCAATTTCTTTTTGTTCGAGATAATCGGAATGTAAAATGGCAAAACCATCCATTGACGACTGGTTGAAGGGCGGATAGGCAATATGAGAAACAACATCTTCAGCCAATACCTGATGCAGGCATTTTAAAACCGACTGACAGACCGGAGCAAGCCGACCGGTTGTGCTTGTGACGAGTTCTTTTGCTTTTTCAACTGAAATCATGTTCACTGGTTAGACACTTTTATTTATCTATAACCGATATAACGTTATAGCTGAAATTCCAGCATCCGCCAGAAGTAAACTTTAAAACCGTTGAGCCTGGCAGAAACGGAACAGTCGCTAATTCCTGGTCGGACATACCTGAGCCGCCATCGTTCCCGTTGCCAATATTGGTTCCTGAAATTTTAGTATAGGCACGGATAATAGTTCCGGTTGAGTTTTCCCACTGAACCGATACCGAACCCTCACAACTTCCCTGACCTGAAGTGACAATAGAGATTACCAAAAACAAAGGAGTTCCGGTGCCTATATAAGTATAGATATAAGGACCTGCACCGGAAGCGGTAATATTGCTAACATTCATATTTGCTCCTGTTCCGACTGCCCCGGTAGCACCGGTTAAACCATCACTACCGGTTACGCCTGGAGCGCCCTGAGGGCCAGTGGCTCCTGTTGTTCCATTATTTCCTGTAGTTCCCTGAGGACCGGTGGCTCCTGCCATTCCATCATTACCGGTTACTCCTGATGCACCCTGTGGTCCAGTTGCACCGGTAACACCCGCAGGGCCCTGAGGACCCATAGCACTGTTAGCCGCATATAAGGCATAAGGGACACTTAATAACTGTGAAGTTCCCATATCGTTGTATGTGCTGCTGTTGTTTACATCGGTTTCTACCTGCAAGAACTTGGCTCCACTACCCCAGTTGACAGTGGCAAGGTTTCCGCTGCTGCCTATCTGCACATTTACTAATCCGAACGGATTGGTAGTATCGGTAATTATTTCGCTGTAAACAGCTGTGCCACTGGCAGAGCCGTCATGTATAGTGAATCGAAGTTTAACGGGTGTATTATTGGCCACCGTTTGGCCGGAAGATGTTCGAACTACCGCCTGATAGTTTAGCCCCTGAGGAGCCTGAGCATAATTGGCGAGAATAAAAAAGGCAAACTGAATAATAAGCAAATATTTTTTCATAGTGCTTTTTGAACTTTTAGATTACAACAA
>CAIYOV010000089.1 GCA_903927935.1 uncultured Bacteroidota bacterium
GTTCGCTTACTCTTTTTGTTCTTGTGTTAAGCGGTGCGGTAACCACAATCAACTTATCGAAGTTTTTATAACTACCGGTCTCTATCACAAGTGCAGCTTCATACAAGGCAAACGGGACTTTTTTCTCTCTTTGTTCTTCTATCCAACACTCGGTATCGTGAAACACTGCAGGATGCACGAGCGAGTTGAGCAAGGTAAGCTTTGTTTTGTCGTTGAATACCCTTTCTGCTAACAGCTTTCGGTTCAGCTTACAACAATCATACACATCATCGCCAAAGTTTTTTTTGATTTCATCAATTAAATGATGCTCATGCTGCATTAAATATTTGGCGCGGTCATCGGCATAGTAAACCGGTATGCCCAGTTCCTCAAACATTTTGCATACGGTAGTTTTTCCGCTGCCTATTCCTCCGGTTATGCCAACTTTAATCACGCGATGAGTAGATAGTTTTCTTCGTTTCATAGTTTTTAGGGTTAACTATAAAACGAAACGGCACTAAGTTATATTATTCTTAATGCCGTTTATCTGAAAATATATTTTCCGAGTTTACTTTTTCTCTTCCACCACTTCCGCCTTTTTCTCTCCCTCGCCATATGCAGCGTTCGTCAGTTCCATCGAAATGCCTGATTTTTCAATACGGATTTTCACATTGTTATCTATTTCAACCAAGGCCGTTGTTTCATCGGTCTTAATAATCTTGCCGTGAATACCTCCGGTAGTTACCACCTTGGCTCCCTTCTCAATACCGGTTTGAAATTCCTTAGCAAGTTTAGCCTGCTTAGCCTGCGGGCGGATAAAGAAAAGCCACATTACTAAAAACATGGCACCCATAAATACTAATCCTATGCTATCCATTTTAATTGTTTATTGATGATTATAGAAAATTTATTCTTTAACTTTTACAAAACCGGTGAGGTAAACCATTTCGTTTCTTGTAACGGTATTGCAAACAATGGTCACATTTTTATGCTGCTCACCTTGCTTACCCGCTGAATTGAATGTTACCGCAATTGAAGCCGTATCACCGGGCTTAACCGGGTCTTTCGGATATTCAGGAACTGTGCAACCGCATGAACCGAAGGCGCGTGCAATCACTAAGTTCTTAGTGCCTGTGTTTACTAATCTGAAGGTGTGATGTACTTTATCTTCCTGCATGATAGTATCGAACGGAAAAGTGGTGCTATCAATGAAAGTAATGGTGGTGGTATCTTTCAATAGTGCTGCATCGAGTTTTCCTAAATCAGGAGGAGCTTCGCCTCTTTTGCGACACGAAAATATTCCCAGAACTAAAATGAGCGATAAAGCGATTACAAGTGTCTTTTTCATCTGATATAATTTATTTGCTACGGACAGATGGAATGCCCTTTATCTTTTAATTGTTATTGAATGAATAAAGGACATTTCATAATGGCGGCAAATATATATTTTTCGGTTTCTCGTTCCTCTTCCATTCTTGCCTGTTGTATTTATTTAACCGGAACTATAAACAGGAAACACATTCTATTCCATCAGCCCTCTTCCAAACTTCTTAATCTCTCCCTTATCCATCATTTCGTTCTTCACTTTATCTAACACTCCATTTACAAAGTCTTTGCTCTTAGGGGTGCTGTAAAATTTCGATATATCGATGTATTCATTGATGGAAACCTTTACCGGTATGTTGGGGAAATATTTTAGCTCACATACAGCCATTTTCATCAATATCAAATCGAGTACCGCTACACGGTCCATGTCCCAGTTCTTTAGTTTGGGTTCTATCAAGGCAATCAGTTCTTCGTTCTGCTGAATGGTTCTTGCCAGTAACAGCAGGGCGAATTTCTTTTCTTCTTCCCAATCTTTCTGGCCGGGAAAGAAATTGTTTGACTTTTCAGTGTCAAAGGCTTCTATGTATTTGCTGAGGACATGCAGAAGTAAGGCATTGTCATCATCGTAGTTAATGAATATTTCTTCGAGATGGTGCTCGAGGTCTTTGTTGGTGTCGAAAAACTTTTTGATCAGGTACAGGATTATCTCCTTATCCTGTTCAAGCGTTGGCTTATCAAGCGCAGAGTAATCTTTGTATTTCTGTTTGGCTGCCAATTCGTTGAAAATGTCGCGCACAATATCCTGCGATATATAATTGTGAATACCGTCTTTTTTTACCGATGCAGTAAACTGTTCATCAGCCTGTAAATTTTGAATAACTACATTAGCGGCAATGGTGGTTCTTGCATTGGTATCGTCTTCGGTTTGAATATACTTAGCCAAACGCTTTGCTTTATCTACCATAGAATAGTTACAAACCTCTATCAGATAAAGCAGATTGGTCAAATAAAGAGCAGATGATTTATGAATTTGCCCGGCCAGGTGGCCTTCTAATTTGTTTAAAGGAATTTCATGATCTATCTCCCACGAGTACAATTCCTGCATTACTTTAATTCTCAAATTCCTTCTTCCTAACATCACTCAATTTTTTAAAGAACGGTTTATTAATGTGCTGATATTATTTGCTGATTGCTTTTTGTTTTTCAATTCTTTCGAGCGCTAATATAATAGCCGCTTCCTGTGTTGGGATTTTTTCTTCTTTCGATTTTTTAAAGATATCCAGTGTGCGCTGATAAATGTTTTCGATGTGCGCTTTTGTTTCCTCTTCGCTCAGGTTGTGAACCTCACGATAGCAGTTGATAACGCCACCGGCATTAATCAAAAAGTCCGGTGCAAATAAAATGCCTTTATCCATGAGCATGTGCCCGTGAATGTTTTCATCGGCTAACTGGTTGTTAGCTGCACCTGCAATAACCGAGCATCGCAGGGTTGAAATAGTATCGGAATTAACCGTTGCCCCGAGGGCGCAAGGAGAATAAACATCTACATCTAAATCGTAAATTTCGTGTGATCCTACTACGGTAACTTTAAATTCTTTTGCAGTAGCTTCAAGGTTAGCAGTGTTAATGTCGGTAATAAAAACTTTAGCGCCTGCTTTGGTTAAGTGGCCAACCAACCCATGGCCAACGTGACCAACCCCTTGTACAGCTACTTTTTTGCCCTCTAACGAATCGCTACCGAAATATTCTTTTACACTTGCTTTTAAACCCAGAAAAACACCATAAGCTGTAGAAGGTGAAGGGTCTCCTGCACCACCTGCGCTGACCGGCTTACCAGTTACGTGTTTGGTTTCCTGCATTACAATGCTCATTACATCGGTGCTGGTACCTACATCTTCTGCTGTAATATATTTACCGCTCAGGCTGTCAACAAATTTGCCGAACCTGCGCCAGAAAGCCTCATCGCGCTTAACTTTAGGATTGCCTATAATAACAGCCTTGCCTCCTCCTAAGTCGATGCCGCTGATTGATGATTTAAAGGTCATGCCGCGCGAGAGGCGGAGAACATCCCAAAGGGCATCGCTTTCGTTATCGTAGTTCCAGATGCGGCAGCCGCCCAGCGATGGACCTAGAACAGTATTGTGAACAGCAATAATACCTTTTAGACCTGTATCCTTATCGTTAAAGAACATGACCTGCTCATGCTCCATCGGCTCCATCATTTCAAACACCTTCGCCTCCCGTTTCTCGACCGTTTTTATTACATTTTTCACATCACTCATAATTCATTTTTTATAGCCTTTGTTACAAGGCGCGGCAAAGGTGACAAGGATTTTGGTTTTACCAAATAACTGTAAATACGTGGATGTTGATTACACTTTCCACAACCTTTTTATAGAAATTAAATGCAACAACAAGGCAAAAGGTACTACAAAAGCAGGCAGCCAAACAAAGGGGAAAGAAAAAACCAATGTGTTAGCCGGTTCATTCATAAATACACGGAATGGATATGGAGTGGAAAGCAGCGCAACCACAACAATGTTTCCTAATAAAAGTAAGCCTGCAAAGTTCCAAATCAGCGCTACCTTAGGTGACCACGTTTTTTTTATAAAACAGAAATAAGCCACAAATGGAGCGGTAAAACCGATCAAAATATCAAAGTTTCGTCCTGCGAAAGTCATTTGCACAGGAATAATGCTATACCTATAAAGTAGCCACAAAATAAACTCCATTATCATGCGGAATGATTGCGCATAAACGATCCAGAACACATTAAACTGCTCCATTAAATCGTTAAACGGTTTGGCCATAAAAAGAACAGCAAAAAACAAAAGGGGAGGCAACACAACCAAAAGCAGGTGAGGCGGCATTGAATCGTAATCATTCAGAAAGCCAGAGACCGACATTATTAAAGTGAATATCAGCCATGCTGCAATAATTACAATTGCGCTTATAAAATTATTTCTCTTTTCTTCTTCGGGCAGATTTGCGCGGTTACTGCTTACATATACCGTTATCATTATTAAAAACGCAATGGCAAAAACCAGCGAAATAAAAAGTGCCGAAATGTGTAAAGGAATATGCGGCATGATAGTTTTATTAGGGGTAAATATATTTCACTACCTGCGTTATATCAATTCAAATTGTCCACGCTAACCTGTTTATCTAAAACGGTTATGTATAAATTAATGTTGGGGTGGAAACACTGCATTCGCTTCGCGGAGGGCATTTTCGAAAGCGGCAAGGCTGAAGTTATCTCCCAATTGCTCTCGCGAAAAATAATTGAGGAGGTTTTCGGTCGGCATGTTACCTATCAAATCATCTTTCGCCATGGGGCAGCCGCCATATCCTTTAATCACCGAATCAAATCTGCGACATCCGTTATCGTAAGCAATTTCAATTTTCTCTCTCCAGTTATGCGGTGCTGTATGCAGGTGCACGCCAATTTCTAACAGCGGGAAAGCAGGAATGAGTTTAGAGAAAAGATATTCGATAATTTTAGGGTCAGCCACTCCAACTGTATCGCTCAGCATAAAGGTTTTTACATCCAGTTTTGAAAGTTGTTCAACCCACAGTTCTACAATTTCCGGACTATAAGCATCGCCATAAATATTTCCAAAAGCCATGCTGATGTATAAAATCAGTTCTTTATTGTGCCCATCGGCAAGTTGCTTAATATGTTTTACTCGTTCCACCGATTCTTCAATGGTAGAATGTGCATTTCGTATTTGAAAAGTTTCTGAAACCGAGAAAGGAAACCCAAGGCAATCAATCTGTTTAAAAGCGCAAGCATCCTGAGCCCCTCGCTCATTGGCAACAATGGCAATCAGTTTCGATTGGGTATTACTTAGGTCAAGGCCTTCAAGCACCCGGGCTGTATCGGCCATTTGCGGAATAATATCTGACGAAACAAAACTGCCAAAGTCAATGGCGTAATAACCTACCTTAAGTAACTTGTTGATGTATGAAATTTTCTTCTCGGTTGGGATAAACTGATGAATGCCCTGCATGGCATCGCGTGGGCATTCAACAATTTTTATAGGCTCTTTACGCACGGTTCAAACCTAAGAAAAATTGTCAATTGACAAGTTGAATCAAGCTGAACCATATGTGAAGAGGGAATAATTTCACTTCTTCATTTATCATTCGATATTCGTAGCGTGACACTTGTTGACAACCGGAACACTTCCGACCCATACTTAAATCTTGCTATTGAAGAATTTCTGGTGCGCAATATAGATTGCGGTGAACAGGATTTTCTGTTACTCTACATCAACGAGCCTTGCATTGTTCTTGGAAAAAACCAAAGCATTTATAAAGAAGTGAATTTTGATTTCCTACGCAACGGAAAATTAAACTTGTGTCGCAGAATCAGTGGAGGCGGAACGGTGTACCAAGACGAAGGAAATCTCTCTTTCAGTTTTATTTCAAAATTCGCTGACGAGAAAATCAACAACTACAAACACTTCAATCAACCGGTGGTGAATGCTTTGCTGAGGATTGGTGTGAATGCAGCGATGGATGAGCGCAACAATATTCTCTGCAACGGGAAAAAAATTTCGGGGAACGCCCAATTTA
>CAIYOV010000090.1 GCA_903927935.1 uncultured Bacteroidota bacterium
ATCTTACCAACGCCCAAACCCTAGTCAATCGCGCGTGGGTTGATACCACCGGACACCCTGCTGTTAATATCAACTACCAGTCGCTGGCAAAAGATAACAGCTATGTGTTTGTGGCAGGCACCAGTTATGAGTTGGGGGTGGGTGATAAGTTCTATGTACAGAAGCTTAATTTTTACGGTGCGGTTCAGTGGAATCAGGAATATAATTTAGCCAGTTACAACAGCGATGTAGCAACCGACCTTTACATAAAAGGTTCTTCGGTTTATGTAACCGGAACTACCTGGGATTCTGTCAACAACAAATCGAAATACCTTACTGCCAAACTAAATTACAGCGATGGCAGCCTTGTTTGGTTTAAACAAGATACCGGTGCAGCCGGTGGCTATGCCGCTGCTATTGCCGTTAAAGTTGACGATGCCGGCAATGTATATGTAGCGGGCAGCGAAAAGGCAAACACCAGCGATTATCAAATGACCCTAATGAAATACAACAGCAGCGGCACTCGCCAATGGGTAAGCCATTACGACAGTGTTGGCTTTTACGATGCCGCCACTGCCATGATATTAAAAACAGGGTTGGTAGAAGTGACCGGATTTAGCGGTAACGGGTTCAGCAGTTGGGACTTTGTAACCTGCCGGTTTAACGACACTACCGGTGCACTAACCTATACCGCCCGAAGCGGCAATGGCAACGGCAGTTTCAGCCAGCCCGTAGGCATAGCGCAGGATTACAGCAGCAATACCATCATCTGCGGAACCGCTACCATAGCCGGAGCCAATACCGACATTAAGATTATAAAATACGACACAGTGTTTAACGAAATATGGGTAAAAAAATGGGGCAATGCCGACAGCCTTGCCGATGTAGCAGCAAGCATGGAGCGCGATGCTTACAGTAATTATGCAGTAGCCGGAACTGTTACCAAAACCAATGGCGGTAAAGATATTGTTACGTTACGCTACGATGCCAACGGCAATCTGCTATGGAGCCGAACCATCAGCACACCCGACCCTACAAAGCAAGCAATTGCAAACAAGTTAACCACCGATGCCACACTCAATATTTATGTAACCGGTAAAATATTTAACGGCACCGATTACGATTTTGTAACCGCCAGTTACGATGCCAGTGGCAATATGCGCTGGTATAGAACCTACGATGGCGGCAGTGGCTACAATGACGAAGGCTTTAACTTAGTTGCCGATAACAGCGGCAATGTTTATGTAAGCGGCAAAAGCGTAAAAGATACGGTGAGCCATTTTGTTACTATGAAGTATGAGCAGTTGAATTTAAGTGCAGTGGCTCAAAACGATACAGCAGGCAATCCGCTTTACTTAAAAAATCAGATAATCTTTAAAATAGATTCAGCGGCAGTAATAAGAAGTGCAGTAGATGACATGAAAATAAATTTTGGCATACCCTCCACTTTTTTTCATCAATGGGCAATTGATTCACTCAAACGCAAATTCCACGATATTGAAAAATGTAAAGTGGCAAGAATATTTATGGGCTTAAAAACTACTGATACTATTTCAATCAGCCGACTTGGTGAGCGTATACCTATTCCCGATTTCTGGAGTACCTTCTTATTGGTTTACAACCTGCCTTATACAACCGATAAAAAAATTTGCGATAGCATAAATCAGTTGTTTCCATTTGTGGAATATGCGGAATTAGATGTATTAGCTTCTCTTTCAAGCGCGCCTAATGACCCTTGGTATACCCAACAGTATGGTTTATTTCCACCATTAGTATACCCAGCCACAGATTATCCCATTGCCGGTAGTGACATAGAAGGGGCATGGAATTATACTACCGGTAAACCATATATTAAGCTGGGTGTCTTAGATGAAGGAATTGCGTGGATGAATAAAGATTTTTTGCTTGATACATTAAATAGTGCGACAACCATAGTTAAAGGTGGGCAAGATTTAATGCTTGATTATCCGCAACTAACTTCACAATATCCTATTAGCGGTTCGCATGGTACTAGATGTGCTGGGCTTATAGCCGCAAGAAGAAATAATAGTTATGGAATTGCAGGAGTTGCCGGTGGCAATGGAAGCGATTCTTCAACAGGGTGTAGTTTATATGGTTATAAAATTTTACAACCCTCAGTTACTGCAATTCCTGCCTCTAAATTTGGACCGGCATTAATTTTAGCAAGCACTCAAACACCAGATACCAGTTTTGGAACAGGGCTGCATGCTATTAATCATAGTTATAAATTTAATGGAGGTGAATTTGTTCATGCTGGCTATTTTATTGATAGCAATAAAACAATATGGAGAACTGCCATAAGATATTCCTTTAGAAACAAGGTTACTAATTGTTTTGCAACAGGTAATGAAGGATATGAGTCACTGCCTTCTCCTATGAATTTGGATGATGATTGGCTTCTAGTTGTGGGAGGAACAGGTGCCTATGGAAATTTTCATGCAACAGATGATGCTCAGGATCCAGGTTGGTATCCAAACTTTGGGTTCAACATTGATATTGCTGCATTGTGTTCAGGCGGGGTAATACCTACCACTTGGCCTATTTCTACATTAAACCCAGCTGCTGGTTATATCGATGATGCTGGTCAAGGAACATCTTTTTCTGCTCCATTAGCAACGGGAAGCACGGGTTTGCTAATGTCCTATTTAAATGCTACAACAGCCAACTATAAAAACCTTGCACCGGAAGACGTTGAATATATTTTACAACGCTCTGCATTCAACATAGATACTCCGGGGTACGATTTGTTAACCGGCTGGGGCAGATTAAATGCGGGCGGCGCTTTTAGTCTAATAGATACTTCAATGAGAGAACTGCGGCATAAAGATTCAGATTCTGTACCCGGCTCAAACACCAGTGTACAAAAAGTTGGTTCTAACTTAAACGTGAGGCTTATAGAAACTCAACCAAACTTATCCGGATTGCTTTTCGATAAAATAGTTTACAAAGCAGATGTATATAAAGTAACATGCACTGTTGC